>PKZC01000282.1 GCA_003132905.1 Bryobacterales bacterium
GGATCTTGCGGCGTGGCCTCTTCAAAGATTACTTCGCCGGCTTCGCGATAGCAGATCTCCGTGGTGTCGACGATGCGCTGGTGCAGATCGGGCGATATGACAAAGCGGTCCACTAAGATGAACAACGGCTGTGCGAAATCGATATCGAGCAGCGATTCCGGCGTGGAGAATTCGAACACGCGGCCGTTCTGATACAGCCGGCCAAAACCCTTCTTGCGCAACTCGAAAAGGTGATCGCGCAAGGCGTCCGTTCCGCCTCCCACTGTCACGGGAAATAAAGCGTACCAGCGCGAACCCTGCGGCTGATCCAGCATTCTCTTCGCCACGTAGTCGACGGTGTCGCGTTGCACCTGATCGCCGCATTGGGGACAATAGCTGCGCCCGGCGCGGGCATAGAGCAAACGCAAGTAATCATAGATCTCGGTCGACGTCGCCACTGTCGATCGCGGATTGCGCGTGGNNGATGACTTGCCGGAGCCGGAAACTCCGGTTACCACCGTCAGCAGATTGTGTGGAATGGCGAGCGATACGTTCTTAAGATTGTGGACGCGCGCTCCACGGATGAGTATGGATTCTTCCAAGGGATGTTTCAGGAGAGGAGGGTCCAGGCCCCGCCGTCTTCTTTGATTATCCCATTGATCCCCAGAACTAAAAAGACTCCAGAAACCGCGGAGAAGGAAGAGGCGGTTTCTGGAGTAACCCTAGGAAGGAGTGGGTCAGACAGCCTGTCGTTGCGCGAGGGCGGACTTTCCGCTTCGCTTGGTTTCGCGCATGCGCTCCGTGGCCGAAGCAACAGCCTCGGCTAACGGTCGATCTTGAATTTCCACGCCGCCCCAGCTGAACAAAATGGAGCAAGCGCCGATGCCGCGCAGTTGGTAATCCCAAAGGCGTTCGGAAATATAGTTCAGGCGGCGCTGCGAATTCGCGCCTTGTTCTCCGTGGCACACCATCACAAACTCGTCATAGGCAGTGCGGCAGGAGAAATCGTTTTCTCTCAGTAAACTGGCGATATAGGTCCCCACCGATTGCATCAAGCCCTGGCTGTGCCACATGCTGCTGTCGCTATCGTTGATGCCGATAGAAACCACTAGGCCGGTGAAAGGCTCTCCGGTTTTGAGCATTTCTTCCAGCGCCGGCTGTTGGATCATACGGCCGGATCGCTGAGACGAGGAGGCGTCCCCGGCATGGTGCTGGATCATGTGGGCAGCGGCTTCCATGCTGTCCAATGCGCCTTCGGTCGGTTCCAGTAAATGCTGCTTTGGCTGGCTCGCGATCAGGCGTTCCCAAAGAATTGCGTCGATGGTGAAAGGCGGAAGCGTGCTCCCAGGATTGTGAAACTCCGTCGGGGACGATGGCGCCGAGGGAGAGGGCGGCGCCATCTGAACGGTGACGGTCTCGCGTACCCGCATCTGCACTGGGGGCCGCGAAGGGGTGGCGGTGGCTACCAGCGGTTCCAGGGGACGTTCGGCGGCTAGCTTCTTGGCGGACGCATACTCCAATGCCCCGGTATCGAAAAGCCGGATAGGGCGTGGGCGCGTAATGCTATGGCTGTGGGACTTGATGCGCTGCGGCTGGGGCTGATGCCGGTGTTTTCTGCGCTGATCGACGAACACGGCCACCGCCGCGGCGGTCAGTACAAGCACCACCGTTAGAGTCATTTGCAGGTCGGTAAAATCCATGACGACTCGATTGTAGGGGCGCGCCAAAAGTCTCGAAATAGGCTGAGGGGATCAAAATCGGAGGGTACGATGCCGGGGTTACCCTGGGGATCGAGGGTACTAAGAGTTTCAGCGGATGCCCCAACAATGCCTGGAACTCCTCGTACTTTTCGAGTGATGCGATTCCTACTGTTTGCTTCATTCCCGGGTTACAATCAAACATGCGCTTTTGTGTCTTCGCCATCCTATCTCTGTCGGTACTCACTGCTCTTTCCGCGCAGGAAAAGTCCAAATCCGGGTTCGACAAAGCCCATATGGAGAACTACGTCCGGCATCTTTTGGCCGTGATCCCCGAGGTGCAGGTTAAGGTTGACGACCCGAAACCTTCCGGCACTGCGGCTCTCGATCAAGTGGATGTACACTTCACCTATCAAGGCCGCTCGCAGGATGAGACCTTTTATGTCACCAAAGACGGCCAGCACATTATTCGCGGCGTGATTTACAATCTGGCGCAGAATCCTTTCCAGGAAGATCTCGATAAATTAAAGACCGCCGGCGCACCCAGCTTCGGCCCCGCCACGGCTGCGGTTACCGTGGTCGAGTTCGGCGATTTCGAATGCCCGAATTGCAAAGAAGAAGCCAAGACCCTGCGCAGCAACGCTCCCACGACGTTTCCCACCCAGGTTCATGTGGTCTTCAAGGATTTCCCGCTGGAGCAGATTCATCCCTGGGCCAAGGCTGCATCCATCGCTGGACGCTGCATCTATCGTCAAAGCCCGGCCGCTTTCTGGAAATATCATGATTGGATTTACGATCATCAGGCCGACATTACTCCCGACAATCTGAAGACCCAGGTGACCGATTTCGCCAAGACCGCCTCAGAGATCGACGGCGTGCAATTTGGCCACTGCGTTGACACCAAGGCCACCGAAGCCGAAGTGGATGCCTCGCTCGCCGAAGGAAAGGCGCTGCATGTGGATGCAACGCCCACGCTGTTCCTGAACGGACGCCGCTTGGTCGGTAATTATCCCTGGGCGAATATCGATCAGATCATCACCGGCGAGCTGAACTATCAGAAGACCGCGCAGACTACCACGTCCAAGGCCGCCGAAAAGCCCGACGAGAAGTGTTGCGAAGTGAAGATTCCCTCTCCGCTCGACAAGTAAATGCGATCTCGAACTGCCCGGATCGCGCTCCTGATCTCGATCGGCCTGTTTGCCGCCAGCTTATTTGCAGCCAACATCGGCAGCGACGATTATCTCGGGATCATCAAGTTTCTAGCCTCTCCCGAAATGCGCGGCCGGGCTACCGGTTCGCCGGAGCTCGAAAAGGCGGCGGCTTACATTCGCGATCAGTTTCGCGGCATGCATTTGAAGCCGATTTCAGGCGATAGCTACTATCAGAATTTCGAGGTTACTACCAGCGCTCGCCTCGGCAAAAAGAACGATCTTGCTTACACCACTGGTGCAGGCTCGCAATCGCTGACCTTCCAGCAGGAGTTCATCCCGTTGAATCTTTCCTCGGCCGGGGAAGTATCCGGCAACGTCGTATTCGCGGGTTTCGGGATCACCGCACCCGAATACAATTACGACGATTATGCGGGCGTGGATGTAAAAGGCAAGATCGTATTACTACTGCGCCATGAACCGCAGGAGTTCGACGAAAAGAGCGTGTTCGAAGGCAAGGTCTACACCGCCCACTCCCAGATTTTCAGCAAAGCAGCCAATGCCAAGTTTCACGGCGCCAAGGCCGTGTTGCTGGTGAACGATGTCGGCACTCACCCTGGCGATGGGGACGACCTGGAGAAATTCGGCGGCGCCGAGGGACCGGATAATGCGGGCATCGAGTTCGTTCAGGTGAAGGCCAACGTGGTGAATCGCTGGCTGGCTCTCAGCGGCAAAAACTTGGAAGGCATAGAGGCCGGCATCGATAAGGACCTCCATCCGGAATCGTTCGTGTTGCCCGAACAGCTACGGCTCGACCTGGACGTGGATATCGCGCGGGAAGTGAAAACGGTCCACAACGTCGGCGCTTACCTTCCCGGTGAAACCAATGAGTACATGGTCATCGGCGCGCACTACGATCACCTCGGCCTGGGAGGGCAGTTCTCCTTGGCGCCTTCGCTCACTGGAACAGTGCATCCCGGCGCCGACGACAACGCTTCCGGCACCGCGGGCGTCCTCGAACTGGCAGGCTGGTTCTCGCATCAGCCCAAACGCAAGCGCGGCATTCTGTTTCTGACATTCGCGGGCGAGGAACTGGGACTGCTCGGCTCCAGTTATTACGTCAACCATCCCCTGCTGCCTCTGAAAGACGACGTCGCCATGATCAATATGGATATGATCGGACGCATTCGGGACCGCAAAATCTACGTGGGTGGCGTCGGCACTGGTACCACTTTCGGCCCTTTGCTCAAGCAACTGGTCCCCAAGCATGACTTCGAGGCCGACCTGACCGAGAAGGCCGGCTACGGATCAAGCGACCATACCTCGTTCACCACCAAACAGGTTCCAGTCCTGTTCTTCTTCTCAGGCCTCCATGCCGATTATCACAAGCCCAGCGACACCTGGGACAAGATTGACGCCCCTGACGCCGTCCGTCTGCTGAACCTGGTGGCCGATGTAGCCGATCATCTGACCGACAGCTCGCCGCGTCCGCAATTTGTTCGGGTGGCGGAAACGGAACCGCCCGGCGAAGTCGCCAACCCCCATGCCGGCAAGGTATCCGGCGGCGGCTATGGCCCGGATTTCGGTAGCATCCCGGATTTCACCGAACTACCCAATGGAGTAAGGTTCGCCGACGTGCGGCCCGGTTCCCCCGCCGCCAAAGCCGGACTCAAGGCAGGCGACATTTTGACGCAGTTTGACGGTAAACCCATCCAAAACCTATACGATTTCACATACGCGCTACGGGCTAGTCATGCTGGACAAGAAGTACTTGTTAAGGTTCTTCGGGGGAACCAAACAATTGAAGCCAAGGTACTACTGACCGAGCGGAAGTAACTCCGCATACTTTGGTCATGGCACCTGAATCTTCCTTCGGAACCGCACCGGCCCTGACCCACAGCATCGTACGCACGTTGCCGCCCCTGATTCTGCACCCGTTCGCGGATGCCGGCGGCCCCGGTAAGCTAGTGGAAAGCTCGCGCGCCAACTTGAAACTGCAAGGCTTATTGCCCCAAGGCGAAGCCACTCGCGACGACCTGGACCGCGCCCTCATGGATGGCCGCTACTCCGAACTCCGCATGCTCTATTACGTCGGCAAGGACCTTTCACGCTGGATCGAGCAATGTCTCGAATTTGCCGAACACCACCAGGCCTCTCTTCCCAAAGGAATCTGTTTCCAGAGCTTCGCTGGACTCCTGATCCAGGACGCGCCCACTGGCGTGCAAGCCAAGCTTCGCAAGTGGGGCGTGGCCGACTACAAATCCATCTTTAGCCGTGCGCTGGGCCTCAATTTTGTCTTCGCCGCCGCGCCGCCGCGCGAAGTGTTGGCCGATGAGTTCGTGCGCGCTTATTTCCGCTTCGCCGATCAAATCTTTCAGAGCAAGCAGAGCGAGTGCGATTTCACTCCGCTCAGCTCGCGCGAGTTCCATTTCGAGCTCTATTCTTCGGGCGAATACTCGCGGATGCTGGAACGTTCCTGGGGTGAGTAATCCTTCTCGAATTCAGCCAGCGTAGTTAAGAATCCGGATGCGGCCTTCAGGTTGTATCCGGCCAGCTCTTTGAGAAACTGCTGGCTCATCCTGGGTGCAAATTTCTGAAAGACCCAAATCATAAGTGCGGGCACCGCCAGTCCGAACGCCACATTGATCACGATCCACCTGATTCCGAAAAGGCGATAAACATCCAGCCCGAGCGCCGCTTTCATCAGGACGATAAAAATAGGCGCCCAAGTCAGCGTCATCGTGAGAATGATCGCCTGGGTGTAGCGGATGCGGAACTTTCGCAGCTTTTCCAGGCGCTTCTGAATCTCAGCTACCGGTTGGTTGTAATCGATCGTCATCGCAAGCCCGATCTGCGCAACGAGTGCTGCTAGCGCCGCGATGGCCGCCAGATCCAGAACAATCGCCGGAAGACTGAAGCGCGGCGTCGACCAATTGAGCGCTATAAAGCGACCGAGCGAAACGATCAACACCAGCATGAAGAGCGACCCCGCGGCCAGCATCGCAGCTAATCTCCAGAGCGCAAATCTGGCCCGCCGCGTGTAGATTTCTCGCAGCAACTGCCGGTTTAATCGAAGACTCTGATCGAGCTTCCGGTCGTGCTCGACCCACTTTTCCCTGAGCTCATCGAGTTCCATGTTGTTGTACTTCCTTTTTCTGCCGCAGGGTCTCCTTCAGGCGGCTAATTTTGGTGGCGACGTTGGTCTCGCTGATTCCCAGAATGGCGGCTGTTTCCTGGTAATTGTTCCCGTCCAGATACAGGATCACGAGCGCCTTGTTGAGCGGATCGAGATCTTCGATCCATCGATAAAGCGNNCCTACTTCTTCGGAACGGTTCTCGGTCTCGTCGATCGCCTCAAGCAGATGCTCGCTTCCTGGAACGATGTGCCCCGTCCGGACGCTCTCGCGGCGATAGAACGAAATCGCGACATTCAGGGCGATACGATACATCCAGGTTGAAAACCGTACCCGTTCGTCGAACGTGGCGAACGACCGCCAGAGCTGGACGATGATCTCCTGCGCCAGGTCGTCCCGGTCGCCCGGATTCCCGCAATAGGAGCGGCACACCTTATAGAGGATCTTCTTGTGATCCTCCATCAGGTTTAGAAACCGTTCCTGGATGGCCGTGGTCATGCTTCACCCTATTATTCGCGGCACTGCCGAATTATTCGCGGCACTGCCGATGAAAATCACATCGAAAGCGCGTCTCACAGCTATGGCAGCCAAAACAAACGCAAAAGCTTCCCCCAAGCGCTGGTCCCAGCATGTTACCGAAACCAGCGACGCATTGGATCTGGAGAAAGATGTTTTCGCCGGGAGCGATCCCAAGCGCATTGCGGCTTCGCTCAAGCGGTCGGCCGAAGCGAGCAAGCGCCGCAAAGGCTCTCCTTTGCAATCCGCGATGTCGATGCTGAACTTCTACATCAACCGCGCAGGGCATACGCTGCCCGTCAAACAGAAGCGCATTCTGGAAAAAGCCAAGGATGAATTGCAGAACCTGTTCGACAAGTCTAAAGCCGCAAAATCGTGATAGCATACGCGCATGCGATGGCTCTGTTTGCTCGTGGCGTTAGCCGCAACAATGTTTGCGCAGCTGTCATTTGCCCAACTTGCGGTGCCCAATGACGCTGGCGTCTCGATGGGGCACATTCATCTCACCGTGCCCGATCCTGACGCGCAAATCAAAGTCTGGGTGGATGTTTTGGGCGCGACAGCATCCAAAGATGGCTTCTTAAATTTGGTTAAGCTTCCCGGCATTTTCATTATCGTCACGAAGGCAGATGCAACGGAGGGCTCTGAAGGCTCCACCGCCAACCATATTGGCTTCCTGGTGAAAGACTATGCGGCGCTGAAGGCGAAATTGGCCGCCGCAAACATTCCAACCGTCTTCGACATCGAAAAGAACAAGCAGCTCATGGTGACTTTCCCCGATAAGATTCGAGTGGAATTTAACGAGGACGCTTCTATCGATGCTCCGGTGGTCTTCCACCACATTCACCTGATGACGCCCGATCCAGCGGCTCTGCAATCCTGGTACGTGAAAACATTTGGCGCCGAAGCAACAACGCGGCGCAACCTGCCGGCGGCAAAACTCCCAGGCGGCGAAGTGGATTTCCTGAAGGCCAAGGACGCGCAGGCGCCCACCAAAGGCCGGACTCTGGATCACATCGGTTTCGAAATCAAAGATCTGCAAGTGTTCTGCAAGAAGCTGGATGCCGACGGCATTAAGTTCGACATGCCCTACCGCGACGTCCCGGCCATTGGCCTCAAGATCGCTTTTATTATTGATCCGGTGGGCACCCGTATTGAACTAACGCAGGGCCTGGAAGGCAAATAGCCGTACCGGAAGTACTGCAAAAGTACGATTTTGAGCCGCGGCTGCGTCTAACCTGGTGAGGAACCATGGTCAGCCGCACGCTCATCTTATCAGTCGCCGCAGCCGCCGCGACGGGAATGCTTTGTTACGCCGGCGCTCCCAATCCCGACGAGATTATTCGCAATTCCGTCGCCGCCACCAAAGCGGACTGGGCGCAGGCTTCGAAATACTCCTATGTGGAACGAGACGTCGAGGACAAGCGCCACAATCCGCCTATGTCGAAGACGTACCGCGTATTGATGATCGAAGGATCTCCGTATAACGTTGTTACGGCCGTAAACAGCCAGCCCATTTCGTCGGATGAAAAGGCCGCGGAAGAACGGAAGCTCCATAAGGAGATAGAGCGGCGTCAGAAGGAATCGGAACGGGAGCGTGAGCGGCGTGTCGCCAAATACGATAAAGAGCGGAATCGCGATCATCGGATGCTACAGGAAATGGTGGAGGCGTTTGAATTTAAGGTCGCAGGCGAAGCGCAAATAGATGGACATCAGTGTTGGATCATGGATGCCGAGCCGAAGCCTGGATTTGAGGCCAGCGACCACGAGGGCCATGTCCTCAAAGGAATGAAGGGCCAGCTTTGGATCGACAAAGCGACCAACCAGTGGGTCAAGGTCCATGCGGAAGTAGTTCGACCAGTGAGTTTTTACGGATTCCTGGCGAAGGTGGGGCCAGGCACAGCCTTCGATCTGCAGCAGGAGCCGATCACCGACGGCGTTTGGCTCCCTAAGGCGTTCAGCGTTCGAGTGCGCGCCTCGGCGCTGGGGTTTGTCAACGAAAACTCGGAGGAAAGCGAAACCTATTTGGACTATAAACCGATGCCTCAGGCCTTGGCAGTGCTCGAATCGGCGAAGTAAGATAAAGCATGCCTACAGCAACCGAAACAGCTCCAGCCATCAGCCCGGTTTCGAAAGAAAACGCGGCCGCAGAAGTTCAGCCCATTCTCGACAAGTTGACCCACGGGTTCGGCAAAGTGCCCTCGTTCTTCGGCACCATGGCCCGGGTCCCCGAAGCCTTTGCGACTTTTGTTCCGTTCTATACTGCGGTCATCGAACACGGAACCGTGGAGCGGAAATTCAAAGAGCTGGCCTACTTAAAGACCTCGCTCATTAACGGATGCGAATACTGTTTCCGAGCGCACTCGGCGTCAGGAAAAAAGAACGGCGTGTCAGACGATCAAATCAAGGCGCTGGCCTTCTATCATCGCAGCTCCGCGTTCGACGCCAAAGAAAAGGCCGTGATTCTCTACGCCGAGCGAGTGACGCGTGGCGCATCCGGGATCCGTCCCGCGGCGCTAGATGAATTGAAGCAGCACTTCAACGACGATCAGATCGTGGAACTGACGCTCGCCATCTCAATCGCGAACTTCACCAATCGGTTCAACGATGCGCTGTTGAACACACCCGACATTGGCTAAGAGCGATATCTCATAGCTGTCACTTCTCTGGAAGGCTGGCGGAGGAGGTGAGATTCGAACTCACGGAACCCGTAAAGGTTCAACGGTTTTCGAGACCGCCGCATTCGACCACTCTGCCACCCCTCCGCGAAACTCCATTGTAGCAAGCCACCTGCGGGAGAACGTGCGGCTCTTGCCCGCGTGTGGTCCAACCGCCTCTTGTACACTAGGGCTCATGCAGCCTGCTCCAACCAGCATCGATCAAATCAAACAAAGAATGCGCGGCGCCTGGACCGCCGGCGATTTCGGACAAATTGCCCGTTATACCTCGCAGACGGCGGAAGCCTTCGTCGATCGCCTTCAGCTTCAACCGGGCGCGCGAGTTCTCGACGTCGCCTGTGGCACTGGCAATCTGGCGATACCGGCGGCACGAACGGGTGCGCACGTATGGGGCGTCGATATTGCGCCCAATCTACTAGCCCAAGCGCGCGACAGGGCCACTGCCGAAAGTTTGCAGGCTACCTTCGAAGAAGGAGATGCCGAGCAGTTGCCTTATCCCGACGCTCATTTCGACGTTGTCATGAGCATGTTTGGAGCGATGTTCGGTCCGCGTCCCGAGCGTGTTGCCGCCGAGCTGGCCCGCGTTTGCCGCCCGGGAGGAACGATCGCGATGGCCAATTGGCCTCCCGATGGATTTGTTGCTAAGCAGTTTGCGTTGGGCAATCGATACGCGCCGCCGCCTGACGGGATTCCAGCACCAGTCTTGTGGGGCGATGAGCAAATAGTCCGGCAGCGCCTGGGCGAGTACGCATCGCAAATTCGGACCATCCGGCAACCCGTGCATTTCGAGTTTGCCCTCCCGCCCGCCGAGGTAGTCCAATTCTTTCGCCAATATTTTGGACCCACTCAAGTTGCGTTTTCCAGGCTGCCTGCCGATGCGCAGGCTGCTTACGCGGCCGATTTGGAAACTCTCTGGCGCGAGCATAACGAGGCGAGCGACGGACGTACCGCGGTGAGCGCCGAATATCTGGAAGTGATCGCCATCAGAAATTGAGAGCTGTGATAAAGTCGCACCTAATGAGACTCGTCTTCTTGCTTTTGGTCGCCGCCCTCGCCGCGCCCGCGCAGAAGGTGAACATTGAGTTCGATCAAGCCGCCAATTTCAGCGCCTACCGGACCTTCGCCATTCGCGACGGCAAGCTCAACAGCAAAAATCCGGCGCTCAACAGCGAGCTGGTGCAGAAGCGCATTGACGCGGACATCGAACGAGGACTCACGGCCAGAGGCTTGACGATGGTGTCCGGAAAATCGGATCTCAACGTGCGATACCGGTTGGGATCGGTCCGTAAAGCGGAACTCGAAAGTTACCCGGCCGGGTGGCGCGGCTTCGGCACGCGCATCGTGAGAGTGCCGTACACGGAGGGCACTCTGGTCATCGACCTGCGAGATCCTACCACGCGCTCCCTGGTTTGGCGTGCTATCGCAAGCGTGGAAAAGAGCGACGCAACCAAGCTTGAGGGCAAGCTGGATGATATGGTCCGGAAGTCATTGGAGAAATATCCACCGAAGCAGAAGTAGCTTTAAGCCTGCCGCACCATTTCCACAAATACAGCGCGGGCCTCTTCTGTATTCTTAACTTCTCGTAGAAACGCCACGCGGGTGCCGTGAATCCTCTCGCCCGACTTGAGCCGCAAATGAAAGCCCAGCCGATCGACAGCGGTGATCGTTGCTTCATCAGGCTCTTCCCCAGCAAACCGGCGAGCGATCAAACGAAGCGCATCGGCATGGTCGTTATTCATGTGGCGGATGATTCCAGACGCCGCGCTGGCCAGTGGATCGGGCGACGCGCTGCGGTAATCTTCGGCCGAAATCCATCCCATGACGCCGAAGCCTCCAATGAAATAGACGGCCGAAACCTGCAGGCGATAATACGCAAAGTCGCTGTACTCCTGCCAGTATTTTGCGTTCTCGTAGCGAGAAAGATAAAGGTCTTTTACCTCGTCCGCGGGCGCTTCATTCACTTCACCCAGCAGCGTCACACGCGCCGCGCCCAATGGATCTCCCGAAACGTCCGGCTGCGTGATGAGCAAGCTGGCGCGCGGATCCTGCCGCAGATTGTGCGTGTGCATCGCCATGCTGCTGACGAAGAAGATGGGGCGGCCGAAATTGTCGGCGGCATAGGGCATCATCGAGCCAAAAGGAAATCCGGGGAACTTCTGCGACTGCGTGGAGAGGCTGCCGATCAGGCCAAGCATAGCCAATGTTCGGGCGCGTTCCGCCAGTGAAGGCTCTGGAACGTTGGGACTCTCTGAAGCGGGGCCGGCATGTTGTCTGGTAGGCACGTTTCTATGGTAGAACTCTTGATCGAGGATCCAACACTTTGAGCTTTGTGAATGCCGATGGCGTGCGGTTGTACGTCGAAGAAACCGGGAGCGGAGATGCGATCGTCTTTGTTCATGAACTGAATTCGGACTATCGAGGTTGGGAAGCGCAGGTGCGGTGCTTCTCACGACTTTACCGCTGCGTCACATTCAACGCGCGCGGTTATCCGCCTTCCGATGTGCCGGGCGATGCCAGTCTGTATGGCTTGCCTTTCGTGGTTCACGACATCGCGGCCGTGATAAAAGCGCTGGGCATTTCGAAGACCCATGTAGTGGGATCGAGCATGGGCGCCTACGCCGCGCTGCATTTTGGTCTGATGTATCCGGATCTGGCAAGGTCGCTGGTGGTCTCGGGTGTAGGCTCCGGATCGTCAGTCTCCGATCGCGCGGCCTGGGTGGCGGAATCGGAAGCCAACGCTCGAGCGTATCTGGAACAAGGAGCCGCCGCCATGGCCGAAGTTGTGGGACTCGGCCCCACGCGCGTGCAGCTGCAACGCAAAGACCCGCGTGGATTCCAGGAATTTCTGTCCCATCTCAGTGAACATTCTCCGGAAGGCAAATCGCGGACTCTCGTCGGCTATCAAGCGCGCCGTCCGTCGCTGCAAGATTTCAAGAAGGAGTTTTCGGGTCTTCAGATCCCGGTATTGTTAGTCGCGGGCGATGAGGATGAGCCCTGTCTTGAAACCACCCTCTGGCTCAAGAAGACATTGCCAAACGCCGGACTGTGGATCTGCCCCAACAGCGGCCATGCCATTCATCTGGAAGAGCCAGATGCCTTCAATCGCAACGTGGGCGAGTTTTTCCATGCAGTGGAACGCGGCCGCTGGCGTTCCTGAACTTTGTTTTACCAATTGTGCTATCACTGATACTCATGGCATCGGAAGAAGAATTGAAAGCAGAGATCGAGCGGCTGAAGGCAGAAAATCAGTCGCTGAAAAAGCCCGCGCGCGGCCAGATGTCGCTCAAGGTGAGTGAGAAGGGCGGCCTGTCTGTCTATGGGCTGGGACGCTTTCCGGTCACCCTTTATCGGGAGCAATGGGACAAACTCTTGGGAATGGCGGATGAAATCCGCACTTTCATTCAGGAGAATGACGGGGCGCTGAAGAAGAAAGAATAACTAACTTCCTGGACCGATGGGCTGCTGTTTCGATGGCTGCTGGAGACTGCAATCCCCGGCGTTTCCTCAGCGGCCGACTCACTTCGCCACGCTGCGGAACAACCCTGCGATCAATATGTTCGGGTTCGACGACCTCAGCGGAAACATCAGCGGCCCGATTTGGGGCCGCGACTAACGGGATGACGCCTCAGAATCACCTGAGTGCGTTCGCGCGCCATGCGAATATGGCACCGCACCGGATCGGGACCAATCCGGCAAGTACTCTCCCGAACCTGTAGCCATGCCACCTGGTCCTCGCCGGTAACCATCCACGCCGTGGCATTGGTTGCATGGTTGGTCTGATCCAAATAATAGGCGGCATTCACGTCGATATCGGCGGCGTCCGCATTCATCTGTTGGCAATCGGGTGGTGCAATCCCGGCCGCGGGTGCGCAATAGTCTTCGTCGTGCTCCAGCAGGATTTTCTGGTTGGAGCCCGTAATAAAGTAGCGCGTTGTAACGGGTGGAACCCTGGTGTCCGACGACCATTGGCTCAAATCTTCGGCAAATGCCAGAGGCAGCTGGCTCAGTTTGAGGGTTCCCTCCTTCACCTGTTTGGAAAAAACATTGACAACCGGCGTGGGTTCGCCATTCGTGGGATGGAAATAGAAAGCACCCAGCGCGACGCCATCCTGCAAATCAATCCATATAAATCCCCGCCCTGCCAGGTACGGCCCACTCCGCGCGGACAGCATCAGATATCGACCAGCGCGGACCCGAACCGGAACAGTCGAACCTTTGAGCACTAGCTCGATTGCGTCAGACAACGGCATGTCCCAGCCGTAATGAAACGTGCAATCGGGGATCACGCTATGCATCAATTTGCGGAATTGTTTGTCGCGAATCAGGTCGCCTGACGCCGCACCCACGAATTGATTCAGGAATGCGAGCTGGTCGGCTGGAATCGGTCTTTGAAATATTGCCTTGTCATAATTCGAACCTGGGGCCTGCCGTCCTTGGGGTTGTGGGTCTTGTGACTGCGGCGCTGGGCTGACGGTCGGGTCCGGCGGGAACTTACGCCATCCTCCAGGGGACGTGGGCGGCGGTCCGGGCTGATTAACATCCTGAGCAACGTCGGGTAAAGTTGCGAGCAGCGAAAGAGTAAGAACGGAAGCGGCAGTTCCGGCCCATAGCGACCTTGTTCTCATGACAGTCGCTCCTCTCAGGTTGCCCGGAAGAGCATTTATGCTTCCAGGATTAAGTGCTTGTAAAATTGGTATGTCTTGCACGGAACATTGGCTGAGGAAAACCAGGCTGGTGCTTTTCAGCCACCCGTCTTGGCCAACGCGTGATAAGACGCGATCGCTGTGTGCAGGCTATCAAAAATCCGATCCGGTCCGATAACTTCCGTCAGGTGATGCCGGTCCAGGTCCGGTTTCAGATCCGATTCGACATGCGCGAAAACCAGCTCCACTCCGCGCTGCGCCAGATCGTCATGCAGTTCCCGCACCACGCGCGCGGCCGTGTAGTCCACATGAGTGATCGCTCCGGCGTCCACCAGCACCCAGCGTAGCGATGCAGGCCCTGGTCCTACGAGCAGCAGGATCTCGTCTGAAAACCGTCCGGCGTTGGCGTAAAACAGCGTCGCGCCAAATCGGTAGATCGCCAACCCAGGTTCGCTGACAGCGCCTGGAACAACGGGGTTCAACTGCCATAATCCCCCTTCACCTTGCGACAGTACAGCGGTGTGCGGATGATAGCTGTGATGCACGATGCGGAGCAGCGATAGAACCATGGCGAGCACGATTCCCTGCTCCACGCCCAGCAGCACCACAACGCCCGCGGTAGTCACAGCCAGCAAATATTCACCCGGGCTCTCGCGGCGAATGGCACTGAGTCCGCGCAGGTCCACCAATCGGATGGCCACGATAAATACGATCGCGCCCAACACGCAGCGGGGCAGGTACTGTAACGGACTCGTTAAAAAGAGCAATACCAGCGCAACCACCACCGCAGTAGCCACGTGCGCCCATTGGCTCCGTCCACCAGAGCTTTCCACCATGGCAGTTTGCGACGGGCTTCCATTCACCACGAACGTCCCACTGATCCCCGCCGTGGCGTTCGCCAACGACAGGCCCAGCAAGTCCGCGTTTTCATCAAGGGTCTGACGATTGCGAGCGGCGTAAACTCGCGCTATAGCGGCGCTCTGCGCAGCGATCATCACAAAGCACGATCCCGCCACGGGAACCAAGATCTCCACTTCGTGCCAACTCACGTTCGGCACGCCCAGATGGGGCAAGCCCCCGGCTACCGGTCCCAGAACGGCGATCCCGCGTGCCGCGAAGTTCCAGACGGCGCTAGCCGCGATGGCCCCAGCCACGGCGATGAATGGACTAGGGACTCGCGGCGCAACTCGAGTCAGAGTGAGCACGCCAGCGACCACTGCCGCCGAAAGCAGCAACGATGGCAAGTGGACATTAGGCAGGTGGCGAAAGACTTCAGCCAGTTGTAGAACGGTCCGGCGGGAGTGAATCTCCAAGCCGGCCATCTCGCCGAGAACGCCAATGCCGATTTGAAACCCAACGCCAGTGAGAAAACCCACCAACACTGTTTGTGAGAGAAAGTCGGCAATGAAGCCCAGCTTGAGCAATCGCGCGATCAGCAGGAAGCCGGCCGTCAGCAGCGCCACCGTTCCCGCTAATGCCACGTATCTCGCGCTCGCGATCGGCGCTATGCCCGAGATTCCTCCCGCCAGAATTGCGGCCGTTGCGGAATCGGCGGCCACCACCAGGTATCGCGACGATCCAAATGTTGCGAACGACAGGAGCGGCAGCAAGAGCGTGTAAAAGCCCGTCACGGTGGGCATACCCGCGATGCTCGTATAACCCAGCGCTTGCGGAATGCTGAGTGCCGCAAGCTCTATACCCGCGACGGCATCGCGCCGCGCGCGAGCCGCATCGAACGGCCGCATACTTCGGAACAAGACCGGCCCATGGCGTTGGCCGATATTTGAAGGACCTTGTGGCGATGGTTGCATGCGGATTCACCACTTAGTGTGCCGTTCCATTGTATGTAACAAGCGCAAGTAACATCCCACCCTTCCTTCGACAGCGGAACGAGGTCCTCTTTGTCGGCAGCGTCAAATCAGCGTCAAATTCCACAGGAACCGTTGTCGCGTACTTCGCCTTGCGATAGACTAAGCCAGATTTTCGAGCTTCGAACTTGAGACTTTGGGGTCAAATTTTAGTGCACGAGGTGGGGTTGTGAAGACAGTGATTCGTTCAGTTGCTCTATTTGTGCTCGTTTCAGCCGCGTTTGCTCAAACCAATCTCGGCACCATCACAGGCACGATTACCGACCCGGCGGGCGCCGTGGTTCCGAACGCACCGTTGGAGGCTAAGAATACCGGTACCGGCGCCGTGTACCCGGCGGCCTCTTCAGGCACAGGCAATTACACCATCCCTCAGCTACCCATCGGCACCTACGCCCTATCGGTGACAGTTGCGGGATTCAAGAAATATACTCGGACGGGCATTACGATCGAGGCATACGCCATCGACCGCGTCGACATAACGCTTGAGGTGGGTGCCACGACGGATTCGGTGGTCGTCAACGCCGAGTCTCCCATGCTCAAAACCGAAAGCACCGAGGTGAGCTACACCACCGCTTCCGAAGCCTTGGACCAACTTCCAATTCTTACGCTCGGTGGCGCGCCTCCCGGTTTCGGGAACAGCAGCGGGCTGGGAAATATCAGGAACCCGCTGGCTGCGCTGCAGCTGATGCCGGGGACCGACTTCGCAACCGACAACACACTGCGCATAAATGGCATGCCGTCCAGCTCCCAGACCATCAACGTGGAGGGCCAGGATTCGAGCAATGGGTTCTGGAAGCAACTCACCCAGGTGAACCAGCAGGGAGCGGATGCCATCCAGGAAGTGACCGTTCAAACCAGTAACTACGCCGCGGAATATGGCCAGGCGGGCGGTGGTTACATCAACTACACCATGAAGTCCGGCTCGAACCGGCTGCATGGAAGCGGGTTCGACTATTTAACGAACACAGTCTTGAATGCGGGGTTGCCATTCACCGTCGACGCGACCAATCCGAACTATAACGTCCGCAACCCGATCCATCAGAACGATTACGGCTTCACCCTCGGCGGCCCAATCGACATTCCCAAGGTATACAACGGTCACGACAAAACCTTCTTCTTCGTTAGCTTTGAGCAGTTCCGGCAAACCAATTTCACCACCAACGCGATTGCCCAAGTTCCCACCGCGGCGGAACGCGATGGAAATTTCGCCGCGGACTCGGGCCTGGCTGCTGCCGTCCTTGGCTGCAATACCGTCGCATCTGTCGGCCAGTCCATATGCGCGGATCAGATCTTCGACCCTGCTACTCGCCACACTGTGAACGGCACTCCAGTGACGAATCCTTTCCCGGGCAATATAATTCCGGCCAGCAGATTCGATCCGACGGCGTTGTTGATGCAGAATTTGTTCCCAATGCCGAACAACCCCGCGGGTGGGGCTTTTTTTAACTACAACGTCCCGGGTTATTCGGATTACCGCCATACCACTATTCCCTCCATCAAGATCGACGAATTGCTGAGTTCCAAGCTAAAGCTGTCCGGATACTATTCGGCGACCAAAACGTATTCGCCCCAGAACAACGGTTTCAGCGGGGCGCAATTGCCGCTATCCACCCTGGAAGTCCAAAATTCTCTCGCGCAGACGGTGCGCCTGAATCTGGACGATACCGTGACGCCGACCTTCTTATTGCATTTCGGCGCGGGTTTGCTGCACACCACGAATCCGTCGGTCACCCCTAGTTACAACCAAGCCAGTCTGTTTCCGGTCGGCGTTCCGTTCCCAGGAAACAACTTCCCCTACCTATCCGGACTGAATGCTAATTCCTTTGGCTTTTCAGGCTTCACCGGCGGCGGTGGCTTCCCCGCCAGCACCAGCACGGCTTCGTTCTTTGAAGCGCCTTTCGAAGAGGATGTAAAGCCAACGTTTAACGTCAACGCCACCTGGATCAAGGGTAACCACACCTTCAAGCTGGGCGCGAGCGCGATGTTCGAGGGCATTCCGACCATCACCAGCAGCCGCGCCAATGGAGAATATGAATTCGCCCAGCAGCAGACAGCCGATCCCGCGCAATATGGCCAGCCTTTTGCGAATTACGCCAGTAGCGGAATGGGCTATGCAAGCTTCCTGCTAGGCCTAGCCAACGGTCTTCAAGTGGCCCCGCCCGAGACAGGTACGCGGCTCGGCATGCATTCGTACGGGCTGTACTTGCAGGATAGCTGGAAGGTCACTCACACCCTCACCGTCGAACTCGGCCTGCGCTGGGATTACGCCACGCTGTGGAGCGAGGAACACGGCCGGATGCAGAATGCCGACTTCACAGCGCCTAACCCGACCCTCGGCGGACGGCTTGGCACCGTGGAATATGGCCAAACCTGCAATTGCAGCTTCGCCAGTCCGTACCCATTTTCTATCGGGCCTCACGTAGGTGTAGCCTGGCAGATCACACCCAAGACGGTCTTCCGCGCTGGTGGCGCCATCAATTATGCAGCCGGAGCGGATCAGGCCGGGTTAAACGTTAGCGTCCCGGACTTCCTTTCGCTGGGTTCTCCCGGGTATGGATTGCCCTCCGCGATTCTCAAGAATGGCGATCCGTATGCTCCAGGCAACGTTTATGGCAATCCGGTCCTTACGTTTAACAGCTTCTACAACCCGAATACTCCGCAGTACCCAGCGTCATCGGCTCCCGGCGTCGTTCCACCGAGTTCGCCGTTCATTTCGGTCGCTTCGAACGCCGCTCGCCTTCCCCGAATCTTTCAATGGAGTATCGGCTTCCAGCGTGAGCTTTCAAAGGACATGGTCATTGAGGCAGCCTATGTGGGAAATCGCGGCAACTGGTGGACCGCGCCCCTGCTGTCCACGATGAATTACGACGGCATCTCGCCGCAGACCTTGCAGTCCAAGTTCGGGATCAACATACAAAATCCGGCCGACCAGCAGCTTCTGCTTACGCCGATTAGTTCCCCCAGCGTGATTGCCCGCTTCCCGAATTTGGCAAATCCCAATAACGTGTACCCAGGATTCCCCGGCTCAGAGCCGCTGATTGCCGCATTGGTGCCGGAGCCGCAGTGGTATGGCGGAGTCCCGCCATTCCTCGGCCCTCCAGATGGGGACACTTGGTACGATTCGCTGCAGGTGAAATTCACCAAGCGCTACTCCCACGGGCTGACTGCTGGGATCGCGTACACCTATCAGAAGGAACTGACCAACGGTGTCAATTCGAATACTTCCTATCTGACGCCCAACGCTCCGCTCATCAACGACATATTCAACCCCGCGATCGACAAGCAGATCTCCGGCTTCGATATTCCGCAAGAGTTGATCATTAACTTCAACTACACGACGCCCAAATGGGAAAGCAATGCTAGCGCCGCCATGCACGCCGTATCGTGGCTCGCTCGAGACTGGTCCCTGAGCGGATTGCTGCGGTACCAGAGCGGCGTGCTGATCCGGACGCCCCCTTCCAACAATAATCTTCTGACCGAGTTGGGCGTTGGACCAGCCAACAACCCGGCGCTGTGGGGCGGCGGCACGACGTTTCAAAACGAAGTGCCTGGCGTGCCTCTATTCCTGGTGAATCCAAACTCCCATTTCGATCCCACTACGCAATTGGCGCTGAATCCCGCTGCCTGGACCGATGCGCCAGCGGGACAGTTCGGTCAAACGTCACCCTACCTCAACAACTTCCGCTGGCAGCGCCAGCCAGCCGAGTCGCTGGGCTTCGGCCGCATTTTCCGGATCAAGGAAGGGTTTCAGCTCCAACTTCGCGCGGAATTCCAGAACATCTTCAACCGGCTGTTCTACTCGATCCCAGCAAATGGCGTGGGAATCTTCGGTCTGCCGTCCACCACTCCAGAGACTGTGGCGTCTCATGGCAATAGCATCGGTAGCACCAGCGGTCTCTTGTCGGCCGGTTATGGGTACGTGAACTACGTGGAGGGCGCCGGCGCCCAGCCCAGGAGCGGACAGCTAGTCGCGCGTTTCACTTTCTAAACTTCAGTCTCAATCCAAGGGGCAGGCTAATCACCTGCCCCACATTTCCTGAAGTCCACATACATCCCTCCTCTGAATTCCTTCCTCTTACGTGTCTTAAATTCCCCGTTCAAGATTGCGGCAAGCAAGCGTCATGATCGTATCAAGCACCTTTGCGCCCTTGAGTCCGCCATCCCAGCTCCGGCAATTTCTCGTCAATTGTTTTGTAAAAGATTGTTTACAGCTGCACCTTGAGATAAACTCGACCAGCTTTTAACAACGATCCGAGCGGATGACTCGGATTAATCCAAGTGGATTGGGGACTCGCCGTGAAGACACTTTTACGCTCAGTCGGTATTTTTCTGCTCGCTTCAGCCGCGTTTGCTCAGAGCGATCGCGGCACCATCACCGGCACACTTTCAGATCCCGCCGGAGCCGTGATTGCCAGTGGTGCGATCGAGGCTAAGAACACTGGGACAGGTGCCTTATACCCGACCGTCAGCTCGGGAACGGGCAACTACACCATCCCGCAGCTGCCGGCGGGTACTTACGATCTGACTGTGACTGTGCCTGGCTTCAAGAAATATGTCCGCGAGGGCCTCCAAGTGGAAGTGGCGGCTAACCTGCGCATCGATGTCGCGCTTGAAGTTGGCTCCAACACGGAATCCATTACCGTCGAAGCCGCCGCTACGTTGCTGAAGACCGAAGGCGGCGAGATAAGCCACAACGTCAGTACCGAGACTTTAGACGAGCTGCCTATTCTCACGCTCACCGGAGCGGCAGCCAGCATCGGTACCGGGAACAGCCTGGGCAATATCCGGAACCCGCTGTCCGCGGTCCAACTACTGCCCGGAGCGCGGATCTCAACCGATGCCATTCTGCGCGTGAACGGGATGCCGTCCAATTCGCAGTCCATCAACATCGAAGGACAGGACGCGACCAACGGGTTCTTTAAGCAGCAGAACCAAGTCAACCAGGCGGGTATGGAAGCCATCCAGGAAGTGGCCATCCAAACCAGTAATTTTGCCGCCGAATATGGCCAGGCGGGCGGCGGTTACTTCAACTACACCATGAAGTCCGGCGCCAACCAGCTGCATGGCAGCGGATACGATTACTTTGTGAATGAAGTCCTGAACGCGGGCACGCCTTTCACGAACGCGGGCACCATCAACCCGTCCAAGGAAGGGCAGCTCATCCGCAACCCGATCCGCCAGAACGATTACGGATTCACGTTTGGCGGGCCGATCGTCATACCCAAACTCTACAACGGTCACGACAAGACCTTTTTCTTCTTTAGTTTTGAGCAGTTTCGTCAAAGCGCCTTCATCGGCAACACTTACGCCATCGTGCCCACGGTTGCCCAGCGTAATGGGAACTTCAGCGCGGCCCTCGGCGCGACTTGCAACAACGATCCAAACGGTCAGCCAGTCTGCCTGAATGAGATATTCGATCCCACCACCAATCACACTGTTAACGGCATCGTCGAGCGGAACCCCTTCCCCAACAACACGATTCCGGTGAGCATGATGGATCCGACGGCGGCGATCATTCAGAACATGATTCCGCTGCCCAACACGCCCGGCGTGTTCAACTACACTGCGCCCGGCTACTCGAATTTCCGCCACACCACCATTCCTTCCATCAAAATCGACGAACTCCTCAGTCAGAAGATGAAGTTGTCGGGATACTATTCCGCGACCAAGACTTTGTCGCCCCAGAACAACGGCTTCACAGAACCATATACCGCGTTGCAACCTCAGAATGCGTTGGCGCAGACCATTCGCCTTAATTTGGATGTCACGCTCACCCCAACTCTGCTCTTGCATCTCGGTGCCGGTTATCTGCACACGTCCAACCCTCAGACCGCTCCCACTTACGATCAGAAGCAGCTGTTTCCTGACGGTATTCCTTTCACTGCGGGCAACTTCTTCCCCTATATGGCGGGCATGTATAGCACGAACGGCGGCGGGTGGAGCGGCGGCGGCGGATTCCCTTCCGTCACCAACACCGGCGTGGCGTTCACTCTCACGCCAGAGGCCAACGACTATAAGCCGACCTTCAATGCCAACCTGACTTGGGTTAAGGGCAACCACACTTACAAACTAGGAGCCACGGCGCTATTTGAGGGGATACAAAGCATAAACGACAGCCGCGCCGACGGACAGTTCGCCTTCGCCCAGCAGCAGACCGCGGATCCGTCTCAGAATGGACAGCCCTTTGCGAATACCGCCAGCAGCGGATTCGGATATGCCAGCTTCTTTCTCGGCGCAACCAACTCCGTGTCGACAGCAGCGCCCGCGGACGTGNNCTACGTCCAGGACAGTTGGAAGATCACGCGCAAACTGACTTTCGACTACGGCCTGCGCTGGGATTACGCGATTCTGTGGAAAGAACAATATGGCCGCATGCAAAATGCCGACTTTACCGCGCCCAATTCGTTGATCGGCGGACGGCTTGGAACCGTGGAATACCAGGCTACCTGCGGCTGCAACTACGCCAACGCTTACCCGTTCGCTTTCGGGCCGCACCTGGGAGTCGCTTATCAGATCACGCCGAAGACGGTGTTTCGAGCGGGCGGAGCAATTGCGTATNNCGGCCTATGGCGCTTCCGCGGGGCGTCTTCAATTTGGGGACCCCCTGGGGCCCGGTAATCCGTACGGGAATCCGGTGGTGCATTGGCCGAACTTTAATCCCCAATACCCTGTTCCCGCAGCGCCTGGCGTGATCCCTCCCTCCTCGCCGTTCGTTTCCATCGCGCCCAATACGGGCCGATTACCGCGAATTTTTCAATGGAGCATCGGCTTCCAGCGCGAGATCACCAAGGACCTGGTGGTGGATGCCGCCTATGTTGGCAACCGCGGCGCTTGGTGGGTCTCGCCCCTACTGAGCAGCCTGAATTACAACGCTCTTACGCCGCAGCAGTTGGCCAAGGACGGAATTAATATCACCAATCCAGCCGACGCGACGCTCCTGAATACGCAAATTAATTCGCCCGCCGTGATCGCCCGGTTCCCCTACCTGGCCAATCCAAATAATGTCTACCCCGGTTTCCCCGCCACACAAACGCTGCTTCAGGCGCTCCGGCCATATCCGCAGTGGATTGGCATTCCGCCTTTCCTGGGGCCACCAGATGGAAATACCTGGTACGACTCGTTGCAGATCAAGGCGACCAAACGCTACTCGCATGGCCTGAGCGCGCAGGTGGCTTACACCTGGCAGAAGGAGCTCACCAACGGCACCAACTCTAACACCAGCTACGTCACACCCTCCCCACCGCTCATCAACGACGTGTACAACAAAACTCTGGACAAACAGATTTCCGGGTTCAGCGTCCCGCAGGAGTTGATTATTGCCTTCAACTATACGACTCCGAAAGCTGAACTGAATTTCAACGGCGGAAAGGCCCTATCCTGGCTGGGCAGGGATTGGACGATAGGCGCGGTGCTCCGCTATCAAAGCGGCCTAATCATGCAAACTCCGTTCTCCACCAAAAACCTCCTCGCGAACCTGGGGAGAGGACCGACCAACAACCCCGCACTGTGGGGCGGCGGTTACACGTTCATGGACAGGGTGCCGGGACAGCCTCTGTTCCTGGTGAATCCGAATTCCAAGTTCGATCCCACCCAGCAACTGGTGCTAAATCCGAATGCCTGGGTGGAACCGCCGTTCGGCACGTTCGGAGCATCCGCGCCTTACTTCAACGACTTTCGTTGGCAGAGGCAGCCCGCGGAAAGCATGGCCTTCGGGCGAGTCTTCCGCATCAAAGAAAGAGCTCAGTTGCAGATTCGCGCGGAATTCCAGAACATCTTCAATCGCTTGTTCTATCAGGCGCCCGCCGACGGCGCGCCTTTCGGCTTCCCGTTTACTTCGACCACCACGCCTACCCTGCACGGCAACCCCGGAGGCACTCTGTCGCAGGGTTTCGGCTATGTGAACTGGGTCAATGGCGGTCTGACGCAATTCGGAGGAGCTCAGCCGAGGTCGGGCCAGTTAGTAGCGCGATTCACGTTCTGAGCTTTTTGTGGGGCAGGATG
>PKZC01000374.1 GCA_003132905.1 Bryobacterales bacterium
AAATAGGGGCGTTCAATCGGAGTGGAAATTCCGGTCGAGGTATCGAGAAAACTGGCGTCCCGCCACGGCGACGGGCGTCGGCCGCAAGTGAAGTATCAACCGAATCGTCATACGAGATAGGAAAGGACAAAGATATGAAGAGTTTGCTCACCGGTCTTATTGGCCTAGGTTTGATGGCTGGCATGGCGTCAATGGCCTCGGCAGCGGACGTCCATGGAGTTCTTATGGATAAGATGTGCTCGGCGAAGGCCGTAAAGGGCGGTCAGAGCGTGGCTACGGCGCACGATCGCGAATGCGCACTGATGCCGCCCTGCCAACAGAGCGGGTATGGGGTCTTCACTGAAGACAACAAGTTTCTTGTCTTCGATGGTGCCGGGAACACCAAAGCGCTTGCCGCGCTTAAAAAGTCCAAGAAGAAGGATGATCTAAAAGTGATTGTCACCGGCGATGTTCAAGGAGACACGATTAAGGTTGCCAGCCTGAAGCTAATGTAGACTGACCCTGACGTTGCTTAGTAACAGTGGGGAAATCCCAGCGTCTTGATGCGGCTATATTCCCCATGCAGATCGTGCAGACGCCAAAGACAGTCGTGATGTTGTTGGAGTTATTCCATGTGTTCCGGGTGATCCAGATTGACGCCAAACACCCCGAGGATCTGGAAGCGTCGTTCATGGGCGACTCTGTCGGCCGCTGGGAGGGAGACACGTTGGTGGTGGACACCATCGGTATCAAGCCCACCGTTTCCGGCTATCGGGGCATGCCGCACAGCCCTCAGATGCGCGTCACCGAGCGCATCCGCATGCTTTCACCCGAAATTCTGCACGATCAAATTACGATTGACGATCCGGTGGTGCTCGAAAAGCCGTTTACCTATACAGTGGCATTTAAGCGCATGGCCAGCGATTATGAGATGGTCGAATTTGTCTGCGACAACAATCGGGAATATGTCGACGAGAAAGGCATTGTGCGGCTGAAGCTTCACAATCAGTAAGAGAGGATCGAAAAGTGCATCATCCATTTCGAATGGCAAAGGCGATTTTGACCGCGAGTGTGTTCGTCACATCGGCCATGAGTGCGATGGCGCAGTCAGCGCCTCCAGTCCCTGCGCCACCGCCGCCCCAGCTTGGCGCACTGGCTCCTTCGAACATCGAGAAGCCGCGCCCCAAACCTCCCTTCGACGTTACCGGAACCTGGTTACACGCCTTCAGCCGCGATAATCCATTCACTTTCTCGCCCCCGGCCGGTTTCAAGCTGACGCCCGAAGCGCAGGTGCAATACGACGCAGCCAAGAAAGCCCGGGCCGAAGGCAAGGCCTACCATGACGACATCGGCCAATGCTGGCCGGCTGGATTGCCGGTAATCATGACGCGCGTGTGGCCCATCGCCATGATCCAGAAGCCCACCGTAATTTTCATGGTGAGCGGTTTCATGAACAGCACGCGCATCATTTATCTGGATGGGCGCAAGCACACTGATCCGGACCTCGTAATTCCCAGCTTCAACGGGGAATCGATCGGGCACTGGGAAGGCGATTCGCTGGTGGTGGATACAACGGGCTTCGTCGATGACCACCATTGGCTCGACAATGGCATCCCGCTCAGCGATCAGACGCACATGGTGGAACGCATGCGTTTGATCAACGATGGGGCTACGCTCGAAATCGAATACACGATTTCGGATCCTAAGGATTGGGTGGGCGAGTGGAAGTGGACGAAGCGTTGGAAACGGGTGGACGACACCGATATCACCGAAGCATCGTGCCTGCCGGATCTTAACGCGCATATGCCGAGCGTGACGTCGAAATCCGTGAACGTCCGGTGAAATCGATAAGGAAGGATTTTATGAGACGACTACATATCGCGTGCGCGTTCATTCTCGGGATGGGCTTGGCCGGCTCGGCTTACGCGCACCATTCCATGGAAGGTTTTGACCGCGACAAGAACGTGACGCTGGTTGGGACCGTAAAGCAATTCAAGTGGGCCAATCCCCATTCCTGGATCGAGTTGGAAGTCCCGAACGATAAGGGTACGGTTGAGACCTGGAACATAGAGATGACGGCGCCGTTCGTTTTGATCCGGGCCGGATGGCGGGCCAGTTCTCTCAAACCGGGCGACAAGGTGACGGTGGTGGGTCATCCGCAAAAGACCGGCGAACCCGGAGCACTGTTCGTTTCGGTGACGTTGGCCAATGGCGAAAAGCTGACGGACCGGCCCCCCACCGCGACGCCCGTGCCTGCCAAGTGAGGCGCCGGCTCAATCTCGGTGCGCTAGCGCTGGCATTAGCGCTGCTCCCAAACGCTGTGAGCGCGGCGCCATCCAAGAACGCGCCCTGCAATCGCGAATGTTTGCGCGGCTTCGTCACACAATACCTGAACGCAATGGTGGCGCACAAACCTGCGGATCTTGCGCTTGCCGATAACGTCCGGTTCACCGAAGACACCGTCGAAACCAAGCTAGGCGAAAGCCCGTTGTGGAAGAATGCCGCCCATCTTCGCCCTTACCGGCTCGACATTTTGGATGTCCGGCAGGGCGTGGCGGCGTCTCAGGTGATTGTTGAGGAAGCCGGAACGCCGGTGATGCTCATGTTGCGGCTGAAAATGGAGCGCGGCAAAATTTCGGAAGTGGAGACGCAGGTAACCAGAAACAAGGCGGAGGGATCGCTCTTCAACATCGAAGCCCTCAAGGCTCCGAGCAGCGCGATGTTGTGGACGCCCGGCGACTCAGAACGTAACTCTCGCGAAGACGCCATCAAGATCGCCAAGCTTTACCCGGCCGGCCTGAAAGCAGGCAGTTTCGTCACCGTAGATGCGCCCTTCGCCGCCGACGCCTACCGTTTCGAAAACGGGCAACTGATGGCCGGCAAGGGCTGCACCTTTCGACCCGACTGCGTGGATATCAAGTCTCAAAAGATTCCCACGCTATCGGGAATCGCAACGCGCGTCGCCGCCGTGGACGAAGACCTGGGCATCGTACTTCTTCGTATGGACTTTGGCGCAGGATCTTCGCGCGTGCCGGGTGACTCGCTGGTCGTATGGGAAGCCTTCAAGGTTTATGGCGGCCAGATCCACGCGGTGGAAGCATTCATGAAGAACATGCCGCTAGGCACGCCTTCCGGCTGGGATTCACCGGGCGGCAACTGACCGTTTCAAGTCGAAAATAGAAGGCGCGCCCGCAAAAAACCAAACGGCCAATAGCGCATCGCTGATCGCGCACCCGGCTGAAGAGTTCGGAACAAACGGCAGGATGGGATGGCCATAGAAATGGTGGGCCAGATCCCAAATGGTGTGCAAGATCCAGCCTAGCCCGATGAAATTATACGAGCGAAGGCCGCGGTAGGCGCAGTAGGTTACTACCGCAGTGAAAACAACCTCCCATATTCCAAATCCGCCACCGCTTAGGTAGGCTGCGCCCGCGCCACCGATCATGATGGCCATGAAGTTCCTGCGATTTGGTTCCTTGATCAGCGAAGCGCCTGCAATGAATAGGATTACGAACAAGACGGCAAAGACGCCGTTCGATGCGTGAAAATTCGCGAAGGAATTTGGGTTCATGTTGTCTTTCTCCGATGTTTGGCGCGCACCGGGCGGGCGCGTTCCATCAGCGCTTCAAACGCGACGCCCGCGCGCCGGTCGGCATCGGCTGAGCGGAGAAAGCGGTGAGCCGCGTGATGGCTTAAGTAGATGCCGCAGAGCTCCCAGACAAATTGATCGACATCCAGGTTGCGGCGGAATTGTCGACGATCGATGGCGTCCTGAACCAACCGCTTCAACAAGCCGCGCCACTCGCTTTCCATGGCGAGAACTTGATTGCGGACCGCCCCCTCCACGTCGTCGAACTCAAAGAGCCCGGCAGCCACGGGACATCCGCCTGGAAGCCCCGCTCGCTGCGCCCATCCGAACCAGCGATGCACCAATGCCTTCAGTCGCGCAAGCCCCTGCTCGGAACGCATGGCCGGTACTACGACATGTTCTTTGGCGAATTCGGCCATGTGCCGTAGCAATCCGATCTGCACTTCTTCCTTGGAATGGAAATGCGCGAACAGGCCGCTCTTAGACATCCCCACCTGATCCGCCAGCACGCCGAGCGTGACGCCTGTTAATCCCGCCTGGCTCATCAACGCTATTCCTTGGGCCAGGATGCGTTCGCGGGTGGTGACGGCGGCGCTTGTCATATGAAGAGCATAGCACGACCGGTCGTTCTTTTCTTGCCGCGCCGTGACCAGGCATACGCCGGTGTATCGTGGTTCTCCCGGTGTATCGTGGTGTAATGAGTGGGTTTATTACAAAGCTGGCCTTGTTCTCTATCGTTGGCTGTGCCTGTTTCGCCCAACCGAAGAAAGTGGTCAAAAGCGAAAGCGATCTGCCGCGCTTTACCTATGCGGTGAAAGGCAACGTCGCCGATCTGCTGCGTGCAGATTCGCCGGCCTTCAACGATTTTGCCGCCAAGGTTCGGGCGGATCTGGAATCGGTCCTCAACAATTACCAAATAGAAGATAATTCCACTAAGCGCCAATTACTGGACGCCCAGCTCTCATTCGAGGAACTCGACGGCCGGAATGAGCAGGCCCTTCGCACCATTGAAGAGATCCGAAGCCTGGAAGAAAAGCCTGACGCCAAACTGATGGCAGACCTCACCGACAAGGCCATACTCGAAGCCCGCCTGGATTCGAAAGCCAGTAGCGGCGCGGCGTACCAGGCCGCTTTTGCGCGACGATTCGCGGCCGCGGTGAATGCCCTGCCCTGGAACGTGGTGCAAGATCGTATAAAAGAGCTGAAAGGCCGCTACGAAATTCTCAGCGAGCCGTTTATCGCTGGAAGGCTGGCATCCGGCGTTCAGCCCATGGTGGACAAGTCGCAAGCCGTTGACAACCAGACCGCCTGGCAACTGCTGAACGTGCGGCGTGCCGCGCTTTACACTATTCCTCTAAAAGGCAGCGCAACCGAGGCACTGGAAGCCTATGTCGTCGCGCATGCGGTGGTCAAACCGGATATTTGGGAAGCCCGCGACGTAACGCTATCGGCGAGCGACAAGTTGACGCCCGTCTTGATCGGAATCTGGGACAGCGGCGTGGATGTTTCGAACTTTCCGCAACAGCTTTATTCCGACCCGATGCCGGACTGGCACGATCCGCACGGCCTGGCTTTCGACGACCAGGGCGGCCATTCCAAAAGTCTTCTGCTGCCGATTCCAGAAACAGAGCTCAAGGCCTATACGCCGTTCCTTCCAACTCTAAAAGGGATGCAAGATCAGGCACGCGGTGTGGACACCCCCGAAGCCTCGGCCTTCCGCCAAAAAGCGGCCAGCATGCCTCCCGACCAGTCACGCGCTCTGTTTGACAGGCTCAAACTCTACGATCCTTACATTCACGGAACGCACGTGGCCGGCATCTCGGTGCGCGGGAATCCCACAGCCCGCTTGGTAGTGTTTCGGTTCAACGACCAGTTGCCGGACCTGACATTCGCCCCCACCACGGCCTGGGCGCAACGGCTGGCCGCCGATTTTCGCGAGATCGGTGAGTATTGCCGCACGCATCACGTTCGCGTCGTCAACATGAGCTGGGGTGACCAGCCGAGCGAGTTTGAAACCTGGCTTTCGAAAACGGGCCAGGGTAAGGATGCAGCGGAGCGCAAAAAGCAGGCGCTGGAATTATTCGAAATCTGGAAGGCCTCAGTTGCCGATGCCATCAAAAACGCGCCAGGCACGCTATTCATCTGCGCAGCCGGCAATTCCAACAGCAATCCAGGATTTGATCAGGACGTTCCAGCGTCGCTCCACTTGCCGAACCTGATCGCGGTTGGCGCCGTGAATCAAGCCGGCGACGAAACTTCGTTTACCAGCTACGGCAGTTCGGTTGTCGTGGATGCCGATGGTTACAACGTGGAAAGCTACGTTCCCGGAGGGACGAAGTTAAAGCTTTCCGGAACGTCGATGGCATCGCCTGGCGTGACCAATCTTGCCGCGAAGCTACTCGCCGTCGATCCTAACCTGACGCCCCAACAAGTGATCTCGCTCATCAAAGATGGAGCGACGGCAACCGAAGATGGCCGAAGGCATTTGATCGACGAAAAGCGGTCGATAGAATTATTGAAAAATCATTCGCACGTTCAACGGCCGGGCACGATGTGCTGCAGGTCCTGATTGTTTTCCTGGCACTCGGCTTCCATAATGCGCTCATCGCGAGGCGGGTGGCGTAGGATCAGGCGATACTGCCAGGGCTTGGTAAACACCTTCGGATCCTCCATAGTGGCTTCGTACAAAATCGTATCGTTCGGTTGCAGCGTATAGCGCTCCACTACGTGGAGATCCTCGCTGTGAAAATGTCCCGCGCCAGGCAGCCAGGTCTTGTCATTGAAGCCGGTAACGTCAACCACGAACGTGTCGCCATCCCAGCGCCCGATGGAATCGCCCATGTAAGCAGGATCGAGCTCGGCTGGATGAGAGCGTCCATCGGTTGGAATAATCCGAAAGATGTGGTTGGTCTCATAGAGAATGTAGGTCTTGGCGGCCGTCTGCGCGATCTCGAACGGCACCGGGATGCCGGTGACACGCGGCGTGCCGGCCATCTTGCATTGCACCGTCGGATCGTTGCGGTCGTCCGATGCGAGCGCCTTCACTTTGGGGAGGGCCCAATCCTGATAGGGCGCCGGTCCCGCGGGAGGTCCCCAAGTGCTGGCGCGGCCTTCGCCCGGACGCACTTCACCAGTTTCGCCGAAAAGGCTAACGCCGATGCCTTGCCAGATACCGGACAGATCCGGTCTGCCGGCGGCGTCACGGCGAATCTTCCCTGGACCACCGGCCTTCACGGCGGATGTTTTGTCTTGCGCGAATGCCGTGATGGAAACTGTTACAGCCACCAGCAATAATGCGATCTTCATCCGTGATCTCCGTTACTGCGCCGGCGGTCCCAGAAAAAGCTTTTTGCCGTCCGCAAGCGTCACCTCGCGTCCGGCGATCCGGTTGCTGCCATCCTTCGACATCCAACCGGTTACAGTGATGATGTCGTTCTCCTTGAGCGCGGCTCGGGTCCAACCAGTGCGGCGCAGAGTGTTCGGAGGATGACCTTCCAGCGCCCAGTTCACGAGCTGGCCGTCGTTGCTCTTTACATCAATGTAAATGTAGACGTGCGGATTGGACCAATCGATCTTGGTGACCACGCCAGTGAGTGAGATTGACTTCGAGCTATCGTATTCAGCGCCGAAGGAATGGTGAGCGAAAGCCGGTAGGGCTGTGATGAGGAGAATACCCGCAAGGACCAAAGAAACGCGTGTTCGCATCCGATGTCACCTCAACTTTTATCGACCCAGCCAGTATATGCAAATTTCTAGCTCCCGGGAGCGTCATACTGAGTTGGAGGACTCGTGAATCACAAACCGGACACAGAACTTGAGAATCGGTGCGTCAACACCATACGGATTTTGTCCGCGGATGCGGTGCAGAACGCCAACTCGGGGCATCCCGGACTGCCCATGGGCGCGGCCGCCATGGCCTATACGCTCTGGACGCGCTTTCTGCGACACAACCCGCGGAATCCGCAGTGGTTCGATCGCGATCGTTTCATCCTCTCGGCCGGACACGGTTCGATGCTCTTGTACAGCCTGTTATTTCTGACCGGATACGACCTCCCGCTGGATGAACTCAAGCGCTTCCGCCAGTGGGGCAGCAAGACGCCGGGCCATCCGGAGCGCCTTGAAACGCCCGGCGTGGAAGTGACCACCGGACCCTTGGGCCAGGGCTTCGCCAACGGCGTGGGATTTGCGATCGCGGAGGCGTGGCTTGCGGCGCGTTTCAACCGCGACGGGCATAAGATCATCGATCATTACACCTACGCAATTTGCAGCGACGGCGATCTCATGGAAGGCGTCAGCCAAGAGGCGGCATCACTAGCCGGGCACTTGCGGTTGGGCAAGCTGATCTATCTTTACGATCAGAATCGCATCACGCTGGCCGGCGCAACTAACATCGATTTCACAGAAGACGTGGCCCGCCGTTTTGAGGCCGATGGCTGGCACATTCGGTCGATTCCGGACGGAAATGACACCGAAGACATCGCCAAGGCGATCGAAGAGGCGCAAGCGGAAACTCAACGGCCATCCTTGATTTTGGTTCGAACGCACATCGGTTACGGTAGCCCGCACAAGCAGGACAACTTCTCTTCTCACGGCAGTCCGCTGGGCGAAGAGGAGCTACAGGCTACCAAGACCGCGCTGGGATGGCCGACGATGGACAAGTTCTTTCTGCCGCAGGATGCCGTCGATTACTTCCGCCAGTCGGTTTCCGAGGGCGCACGGATGGAGGACGATTGGAAAAAGAAATTCGACGCGTATCGAAAAGAATTTCCCAAGGAAGCCGCCGAGTTTGAAATGCTCGTCAAGGGCGATCTGCCCGACAACTGGGCCGCGGACCTTCCGAAATGGAAACCGAGCGACAAACCCATCGCCACGCGCGTCGCGGGCGGGGCTGCTCTGAACGCGCTCTGCAAGCACATTCCCAACATCATCGGCGGATCGGCCGATCTGAATCCTTCCACCGAGACGTCTTTGAAAAACTGGGGCGACTTTCAAAATCCCGAGGCATATGGTCCGGGAACATTAGGCGCTGTCGGCGGCGTTTGGAGCTACGCCGGACGGAACATCGCGTTTGGCGTTCGGGAACATGCAATGGGGTCGGCGGTGAATGGAATGGCTGCGCACGGCGGCGTGATTCCATTCAGCGCAACGTTCTTCACGTTTTCCGATTACATGAAGCCCGCCATTCGGCTGGGCGCGTTGAGCCGGCTAAAAGCCGTTTACGTATTCACGCACGACAGCATCGGCTTGGGTGAGGATGGTCCAACCCATCAACCCGTAGAGCAACTGGCGGCGTTGCGCGCGGTGCCCGATTTGACCGTGATTCGTCCGGCCGATCCGAACGAGACCTCGGAAGCTTGGGCCTTCGCCGTGCAGCGCGACGGTCCCACAGTGCTGGTGTTGACGCGGCAAGCCGTACCGCATCTGGATCGCAGCAATGCCAAGGATCCCGGAGTCGCGCGAGGAGCTTATATTCTCGCGGAAGCTGAAGGCGGCGCTCCCGATGCAATTTTGATCGGCACGGGATCGGAGGTGCAGTTGTGCGTCGAGGCGCGAAAAGCGCTCGCGAAATATGGCGTGAAAGCCCGCGTGGTCAGCATGCCCAGCTGGGAACTGTTCGCGGCCCAAGACGAAGCCTACCGAGAAGGAGTTTTACCGAAGCGAATCAAGGCCCGCGTTACCGTAGAGGCAGGATCGCCGCTCGGCTGGCATCGCTGGGCAGGCGATGAAGGCGCGGTCATCGGCGTGGAACGATTCGGGGCGTCCGCACCCGGCGAAGAAGTTCTCCAGCACCTCGGTTTCACGCCGGAGCATGTAGTATCGGCAGCGCTTCGCGTGCTCGGGCGCAACGCGGAAGCCAACGATGCGTCATTGGTCCACGCTTAAGCCGGACGCTCTGTCACTGGTTGATCACTGGGCGGCGGTAGCGGCGATTTGCTGCCGCCTTTGGCTTCGGCCTGGAGCATAGCTTCTAACGAATCGTACGCGTAAATAGTCGGCGCAAGATTTTGCATCAAGCCGCCAGTGTCTGCAGTTGGCCCATAGGTGCTGTGCATATCGTGTCCCAGCATGCGCAGCATCGCGAGCAACTGTCCCCGATGCTGCGCGGTGTGAGTCATGCGGCGTGTCATCACCCAGGCGCGGGACCTGGGGACATCGAAGAAAGTCACGGCTTCTTCCCACCACGCCTCGGGTTGAACTCGCAAGATGGCAAGGCGTTTTCCACTATCCTCGGCATATCGCGCCATAAATTCCCAGCGCGCTTCCCTGGCAGGCAGCGGAGGCGCGCCTACATCGACGCCAAGAATCTTTAGGAACCAGAAATTCTCGCTCACGCACTGGTGCACCATGTGTTCGTGCACGCTTCGCCCGCGGGCATCCGTGGGATTCGGGCGCACCGGCAAATCCTGATCGCGGAACATGCTCCAGGCGCTGACCACCTTTACCCGCTCGGTGGCGTACGTGTCGATGAGAAAGCCATACTTCATCTCTGCCATAGGATCTGGCTGGCTTCCAGCGGCACAAGAGCGCCGGCATGAAATGGGACTACGCGAGCCGTATAGTCGCTGGCTGGGCGCGTGGCCGCCACTGAGGCAAAGTAAGTGTAGCCTCCCTGGGAACCGAGCAGTTCGCGCCCGCGCTGCATCACTTGCAGGATGGGCGGGCCGTCATCGGCTGAGTCGGCATAGAGTTCGACGTGCAAGGCATCGGGATTCATGTCGTCCAAATATACCTGCACTTCAAAAAGATGCTGACCGCCGCGCGCCTCCACCTGCACTTGTCCGAATCGAATGTGCAACCAATTCTCGCGCAGATCGCGCTGCCACTCGAGTAGTTCCACCGCAGGCTTGCCGCGCTGCGCAGCCCGGCCGCAATAGGCTGCGGTTCCAGGCAAATAATGCTTCTCCGTGTATTCGCGAACCGTGCGATTGGCCGAGAAGACCGGCGTGAGCCTCGCCATGCTTTCACGCATCATCGCGATCCACTGCGTGGGGATGCCTTGCTGGTCGCGCTGGTAGAATTTCGGGACGATTTCACGCTCCAACAGCGTGTACAAAGCCTCGGCTTCGGCCGCGTCCACATTCGGATCGTCGCCGTGCTCCTTGCCGTCGCCGATCGCCCAGCCCACTTCCGGTGAATAGGCCTCGGCCCACCATCCATCCAGTTCCGATAAGTTTAGGCCGCCATTGGCCAGAATTTTCATTCCGCTGGTTCCGCTTGCCTCCCAAGGACGGCGCGGCGTATTCACCCAAAGGTCCACGCCTTGCACCATTTGCTGGCTGAGCAGCATATCGTAATCGGACAGGAACGCGACATGCAAGTGGACGTCGGCCCGTTTGCGAAAGCGGTACCACTCCTGGATCATGATTTGGCCGGCCACATCCGCGGGGTGCGCCTTGCCCGCCACCACCAGTTGCACGGGATGCTGCGGATTGGTTAAGATCCGGACCAAGCGATCGGGATCGCGCAGCAGCAGATTGGGCCGCTTGTAAGTGGCGAATCGGCGGGCAAACCCCAGCGTTAGCGTGTCAAAGTTGAAGATCCGCCCAGCTGCGGCGACGTCTTCGGGCGGCGCTCCCCGGATAGACCGATCGCGCACCAGGCGCTGGCGTGTGTATTCGATCAAGCCCTTCGATCCACTGGTTCGCAATTGCCAAAGGTCGCTATCGGGAATCGCCCGGAGCTGCTGCGCCAATATCGCTGGCTCACCCGCCGAGCGATCGGGCCCGCAAGCTCGTTCCCAAAGCGCGTCTGTTTCCGGAGATTCCCAAGTACCCACGTGAACTCCGTTGGTGACATGCGCCACCGGCACTTCCCTCTCAGGCCAACGCGGGAACAAGCTACTGAACAGCCGCCGGCTGACCTCGCCATGCAGACGGCTAACCCCATTCACCGCGCCGCTTCCGTGCATAGCCAGATAAGCCATATTGAACGGCTCAGATGCATCGCTCGGATTTTCGCGGCCCATGGCCCAAAGCGTTTCCACGCCGATCCCCAGGTCTTCGGCCAGCAGGTTAAGATGCTTGCCGGCGAGTTCGGGAGGGAACCGGTCAAAGCCTGCCGCCACCGCCGTGTGCGTGGTGAAGAGATTGCCTGCCCGCGTAGCCGTCAGCGCCACTTCAAAGGGCACCTTGTTATCCAGCATGTAGCTGCGCGCACGCTCCAGGATCGCAAACGCCGCGTGTCCTTCATTGAGGTGGCAGATTTCGGGACGCAAACCAAGCTCTCGCAGCAATCTCCAGCCGCCGATGCCGAGGATCAACTCCTGTTTGAGCCGGAGATCGGAATCGCCGCCATAAAGTTCGCTGGTGACGCCGCGGAATGCTGGAGGATTGGCGAGATCGTTGGAATCCAACAGGTAGAGGTTCGCCCGGCCGACTTCCACTTTCCAGCAGCGCAGCCAAAGTTTGAATCCAGGCATATTGATCGGAATCCGCAGCCATTCGCCGTCCGCCTGGCGCAGGGGAGTGATGGGTAATTGGCTTGGATCGTTGTAAGGATAAAGCGCGTGCTGGACGCCGTTGTTATCGATCTCCTGGCGAAAGTAGCCTTGCTGATACAGCAATCCAATGGCGGCCACAGGCACGCCCAGATCACTGGCGGCTTTCAATTGATCGCCCGCCACGTTTCCCAAGCCACCCGAGTAAATGGGCAACCCTTCGCTCAGCATGTATTCCATGCTGAAGTAAGCGACCAGCTTTAACGGCGCACCGGGATGGGCGCTCTGAAACCAGGTGGGGCGTTTCAGCGACTCGCGCTTCTCGCGCAGTAGTTCCTCCACTCTTCGAGCAAACGCAGGATCCGCGCTCATTTCGGCCAGGCGCTTCTGAGAAGCGGACTGAAGAACCGTCCATGGATTCTGTGTCAGCTCCCAAAGTTCGGGATTCAGTTTACCCCATAGCTCGTCACTGGAATGATGCCAGCTCCAACGCAGGTTGAGAGCCAGTTCCACTAGTGCATCGTATTGCGGATTTTCGGGCATATCAGGTCACTCCGTCCTTAGTATCGCGCCTCATCATTACCGCCGAGTTACAGATGCGACACTAGAAGAACTGAGCGCGGCCAGGCCCGCGACTTGTTTCATGCTCGGCTCTATACAAGAACACGTCCAGTTTCTGCTCCTGGCATTCAGCTCGCTCATCTTTATCGTCGACCCCATCGCGACCATTCCTACCTTCCTGGTATTGACGGCCGACGCCGAGGCATCGCAACGCCGCCACATGGCGAGCCGCGCAGCCTGGACTTGCTTTTTGGTATTGGCTGGCTTTGCGATGGCCGGCACGCTGATCTTCAAAATGTTCGGAATCACCCTGCCTGCATTTCGCATCGCCGGCGGATTGATCATGATCCTGATCGGATTCGACATGGTGCAAGCGCGCCGATCCCAAACCAAGGAGACGCCGTCGGAGACCCAGCAAGCCATGGAGAAAGAGGACGTCGGAATTATTCCGCTCGGCGTTCCCATGCTGGCTGGACCCGGATCCATTTCCACCGTTATTGCTTTGATGGCGCAATCGTCCAACTGGGAACACAGTATTTTGATTATTGTGGCCGTGGCCCTGACGGCCCTTCTCTCCTACTGGACGCTGGCCGCCGCAGATCGCCTGGGCCGGCGCATGGGCGACACCGGCATCCACATTTTGACCCGTTTCATGGGACTGCTCCTGATGGCCATCGCGGTCCAATTTATTCTGAGCGGCCTGACGGCTGCTGGTTTTGGATCGGGCCACGGCAAGTAGCCTCAAAGATCGAGCATTAGACACGTTTCCGGTCGAGGGGCATACGTTATCAAGACATTACGTTTGGTAAAAAACTTGCCTGAAGTCGCGTCGGAACCACTATTGTCCGGGGACGCTGATTGGCCCACCGTGCGGGTGTGAACCGAAGGAGAGGGTTGCAACGGGCGGAAGCAGCGGGGGCAGTCGGGGTTACGGATCAGTCCTGCGCCAGGAGCGTACGCCCGTAGGCTACCTCGGCCGAGCGGGCTCTGCCTCGACCTCACCTTTACGGCCGGCGCGACAAGAAGATCACGCGGAATTTGGTCGGGAGGATTTCGGTGTGGTCCTCTCGCGACCTCATCTCTCTCTTAGTCTCATTGCTGCGGGGCTGCACCGAAGCTACCAGCTGCCAGTTTCCGAATAACCTGGGCCACGTAATCAGCTACGGCCACTTGTTGTGCCACCCCTTTCGGGGGACAGGCGGCAAACGCCTCCATTCGATCTGGGCAGTCCACACCCGGCGGCGAATACTGAAATCTTGCGGCCTTGCCCCCGACGTCGATTAAAAAAACGCCAACGAGTATCGAGTCTTTCTTTATCTGCACTTGTGAAGGAGGCACTGCAAAAAGTTTCTGGCCGTTGGATAGGCTAAAGGACACTTCACGAAGACCGAGCGACAACGTTCCTTGTTCGCAATTCCTCACTATGAACCCGCCGCGGGCGCGACACAACCCAATGGCAGCCGACTGACCAAGGCTAAGCGCGTTGTCCCATGCAGAAGTGAGATCAGATTCACCTCCAGTCCCGCCTCCGCTCGCACTCCCGCCGGACGGGTTTACGGTTGGCGGAACCGATGTGTTAGAAGCGGTGGAACCGTCGCACGCCTTATAGCGGTAGGACCCCAATGCCGGAACGGCGTCGTTCAGTTCGGAATTAGCACTCTCAAACAGGCCGCCATAACCGCCCGGCAGCATCAAGTCCAAGCAGTACTGTTTCTCTTGGTCTGACGAGCGAATGGAAATCACGGCATGCCAGCCCTGATTGGGAGAGGGGCTGTAATCGAATACGTATAGCCCCGGCTCCAGCGTGGCATTCGGCACAAGCTCCACCATCTGGAGTTGATTCGGCACCGGCTTGGTGAGAATACGGGCTTCCAGTTCCGGAATTCTAGCCAGCAGCGGCTTGTTGGGGTTCCCGNNCCCGATAACGCGAGGGCCAACGGGAGGGCGCCCAGTGAAAGTTGCGGCAGTGGCAGGGTCCGGCGTCTCGATGACATTCCTAACGAGCGGAAGCCGGTGAAACGTCATGGCCTTGATCATCTCGCCGGAATTTTGGTAGAAAAGCAGGAAGCGCGCAGACGATGACACCACTGGCACCGTGTAAGACTGCGGCGCTTTGCGGGGGATGGAATACAGGTCCTGAGTTATTCTGGTCGTGTCGGCCGAGCCCTTGCCCTCAAAGAGGGCAACAGTTCGGCNNAGCCAAAGAACTCCGGCAGAGCCAACTGGCACCGGGCAGGCGCAGGGAGAATTACAGACAGGATCGCCGCTACACATAATCGGTATAAAGAACGGCCTGATTGGGCTTGAGCAAGGAAGCCGAGGCGATCACCGATGCCCAGAACAAACCGCTGCAGTGCACGTTTCACAGGGCCTCCCTTTTGCACGACCAACTATCGAATCCCGGCTGATACGTGTAATCCTACATCATTGTAGATTAAGTGTGCAATCCATAGTTTGCTCATAGTCCAGATTTTCTACTTGCGGAGAAATGCAAATTACTGAATTGTTTGGAAATTCTCGCCCACGCTTGCTGCAAACCTTGGACCTTGCTTTTTAATTTGCCATACGCACCGCCGGAACAGAAGCGACATGCCGAATTAACAGGAATTCACCGGAATGCTGCAACCTAACTTACCCCGCTGAACCGCTTCGTTTTCGGAATGGTCGCAATCATTTTGACGCTGAAGATGTTGTGCAGGAGACGGTGCGACGTGGGCACCTTCGCCGTTCAGTTGGCGCACTGGAAAGGCGGTCATGTGATCACCACCAGCTCAGCAGCGAACCTGGACTTTCTGCGTAGCTTGGGAGCGGACGAGACCATCGACTATACGGAAACGCGCTTTGAAGACGTGCTAAGCAACATCGACGTCGTCCTGGATGCCGTGGGCGGCGATGTCATCGAACGGTCGTGGCGCGTGCTGCGCCCTGGCGGCATCCTGATATCGGTGGCCAAGCCGATTCCAGAGAACGCTCCTCGCGAGCACGGCGTTCGCGGCCTGTTCTTCATCGTAGCGCCAGACCGGGATCAATCAGAAGAAATGGCAAAACTTGTGGCGAAAACGTTCCCACTGGCACAGGCCCGCGACGCTTTCGAGCTGGCAGGCAAAGGCCATACGCGAGGTAAGATCGTTCTGACGGTCCAAGCCGAAGGCGTCCAATAAAGACGAAGCCGTGCAATAGCAGGGTCGGCTGGTCGACACATCGCAGGAAGCTGTCCTTGGTGAATCAATCTGTTACGGGCGGAAGGCAACGTGCATTGACAATGCTGCCATGCCCGATCAACAAGAATTTACCCAACTGCTACAACCCAATTTACGCGCGCTCAACCACTTCGTCTGCGGAATGGTTGGCAATCAATTTGACGCCGAAGACATCGTTCAGGAGACGGTGGTAAAAGCTTTTCTGCACTTTGCAGACTTCCGCGGCGAGTCCAAATTCAAGACTTGGCTGATGAGTATCGCGGTGAACGAAGTGCGCACCAGGCGGAGAACCGAGTTCCGCTCGCGTATGTCCTACTTCGATTTCGATCAGCTGGAGCGGTTTGCCAAAGCTACCTCGAATGACTCACCCCACCGCGAGTATCAAGAGAAAGAGACCGCCCAGCTGGTTCAAAACGCTATCGTTTCTCTCGAACCCGCCCAAAAAGAAGTGATCCACCTGCGGGTGGTTGAGGGTTTGAATATTGCGGACACAGCGCGCAGGCTCTTGATTTCGGTGCCGGCTGCGAAAGCCCGCTATTTCCGGGCCGCGCGCCGATTGTCCGGCAGGCTGGCGCGACAATCGCGCAAGCCGCTGCAACCCGCCTATCGCGCGCTGGCCGGGTGACTTTCAGCGGGCAAAGCCGCTGCGGTAGTAGCAGGAGGGGGCAGGCCCATCAGTTTGCGAAGCAGATCGGCCGTGCTCTGGTGAACCTCGACGCCCACGGCATCGGCTTTCAGGCCTAGCGCAACTTCCATGGGCGTGCGGCCTTTGTTGTCCTTGAGATCCAGCTTGGCGCCATGATCGGCGAGGAACTGCACAATGTCATCGGTTCCCTGGCCGGCGGCGGCGTGCAGGGCTGTATTGAGGGTCTTATCCGTGGCCGCGTTGATATCCACGCCTTTGTCCAGGCAAATCTTCATCGCTTCAATGGGCTGCTCCCCGCGCCGGATGGTGTTCGCATGGCCCATGCCAGCCGCCACCATCAGGGCCGTGACGCCCCCCTTGGTGACCACCTTGGGATCGGCGCCCTTGTCCAGCAAGAGTTGCATCAGGGGAATATCGGCCGATTTAGCGGCGCGCAAGAAAGGCGTCGCGCCGTCGCCCATCATCACGTCCGGAAAATCGAGGACCGCGCGCGCCACGATCATCTTGGTCAGCTTCGCGTTGGGATCGGCTCCGTGATCCAGCAGCATCTTAATCAGATCCATCGGATCCACTTTGTTGCTGTCCCGGGGCGCGGGGCGGTTGCTTGAATAGATGTCGCGCATGTCGATGGCGGCGAACAACGCTGCGCGGCCGTTGGAATCGGCGGCGTTCGGATCCGCTTTCCGGTCGAGCAGGAAAGCCGCGGTATCGTAGTGTCCGTTAATGATGGCGAGCACCAGGGCGCTTGTGCCATCGGGATCGGCCGCCTTAACATCCGCGCCGTGATCGAGCAGGATCTTGGCGCATTCCGTGAATCCGCCGCGCGCCGCAAACAGCAGCGCCGTGAATCCGCCGCGCGGGAAGTGCATGGGTACGTCGCCCGGCTTGGGCTTCATGCCGCTGAAGTCGAAGATGGAGGAAACGGCGTTCACGTCCGCGCCATGCTCCACCAGCACCTTCACGACGTCGATATGATTTTCGGCAGTGGCCCACATTAACGCCGTCTGGCCGCGCCAGCTTTCTTTCGCATTCACTTCAGCGCCGTGATCGAGCAGCGCCTTGACAACCTCAGCGTTGCCGGCGCGCGATGCGGTCATTAACGCGGTCTGACCTTCAGCCTGGAAGACGTTCGCATCGGCTCCCGCTTTCAGCAGCACTTGTGCCATGGCGACGTTGCCGTTGGTGCAAGCCTGGGAAAGCGCGGTGAACCCCTCGCGATTAGACGCGTTGACGTTCGCCCCGGCAGCCAACAGCGCTTCCACCGCTTTCTGGTCGTTCCAGTAAGCGGCCCACAGCAGTGCCGTGGACCCGTCGGGCTGCGGCGCGTTTACATCACCGGGATGCTGTTTGACGAGCGCACGAACCGCGTCCATGTCGCCCTTCATAGCAACGTCTGCGATTGGCTGGGTTGCTCCAGGAGTCGCACCAAAGGCCGCGGAGGCGAGCAAGACGCCCGTTAGCAGAAAGCGCATGGGATTCTCCTAAACGTCCGTCAGGCCGCTGGTGCTGTCGCCGACCTTGTCGGTGGGAACACCGATCTTGTTCAACACCGACAGCAGGAGGTTCGACATCGGGGTGTTCTCCGGATATTTCAAATGGCGTCCACCCTGCAACGTACCGGCGCCACCGCCCGCCAACAGCGTCGGCAGCGGATTGTGATTGTGGATATTGCTGTTGCTCAAGCAGCTTCCGTAGACCAGCGTGGTGTGATCCAGCAAATTACCGTCGCCGTCCGGAGTGGCTTTCAGCTTGTCGAGGAATTTCGCGAACAACGTCAGATGGTAGTTCTGGATCTTTACCAGCTTGGCCAGCTTTTCGGGATTGTCCTGGTGATGCGAGGTGGCATGATGCGGATCGGGCACGCCCACTTGCGGATAGCTGCGCTGGCTGAGCTCGCGCGCCATCATGAAAGTGAAAACTCGCGTGGCGTCGGATTGAAACGCGAGCGCCATCATGTCGTACATCAAGCCGACATGCTCTTCGTAAGAATCCGGCACACCCACCGGCGCATTCGGCATGGTTACCTGCGAACCGGCGTTCTTCTCCGCTATTTGCAGACGCCGCTCGATCTCGCGGATGTTCTCCAGGTAATCATTCATGCGGGTGCGATCGCGCGCGCCCAAGCCCTTTTGCAAGCGCGGAACGGATCCAGTGATCTGATCCAGGATGCTCTTGTCTTCGTCCATGCGCGCCAGGCGTTCGGCCGACGTGCCGCCTTCGCCGAATAGCCGCTCGAACACCACACGCGGGTTGATCTCCATCGGCAGCGGCGTGGTGGGCGTGCTCCAGGAAATCGTGTTCATGTAGGCGCAACTGTAGCCGACATCGCAGGCGCCGATTAGCCCGGTCATGTCTTCGGTGGCAAGCTCGAGCGATGGGAAGCGCGTGCTCTGGCCGATCTTTTGCGCCGCCATCTGATCGATGGTCGTGCCCGCCCGCACATCTTCACCCTCGGTCTTCTTGGCATGGGTACCGTTCAACCAAGTGGCCGTGGCACGCGAGTGATCTGCGCCGCCGTCGCCCAGCGCCTCGGCCATGTGATGGCACAGGTTGCTCACCACGATGACGTTTTGGCGATGCCGTTCCAGCGCGCTCAAGACTGGACCAAACTCGAAATCCGTCCCGGTGCCGATGGGCGTCCATTTGTCCATCACCGCGCCGTGCGGCACGTAAATGCAACCCAGCCGCGGGACTACGTTCGCCGCCGTTTTGGTCTGCGCCGTCAGAGCCGGGATCATGGAATCCAGCAGCGGCAGCGAAATGGCCACGCCCAGGCCTTGCAGCAGCGTGCGGCGTGACAGGTGTTTCTTGGTGACGATCGTCATTGTGGACGTCTCCTCATTGAAATAGCTTTGCGGTCTTTATGGTCGGACTCGCGTCCGGCGCAGTCTTGATCTTCATCCGGAACTCGGGGCTCTTCACGATGCCTGACACCAGATCCGAAAAACGGTAATGGTCCGCCGCCGCGCGCGCGACAATGGCGCGAATCGCCGGCTGGTCGTTATAGTCCACGCCCCGGCCAAGAGCGTAGGTCATCAGCTTCTCGGTCAGCGTGGAAACGAAAACATTGGGGCGGCTCATCAATGCCGCAAGCAATGTGGTGGGGCCGTCTACTTTGGAGCCATCCAGCAGAACGCCAGATGCGTCTATGGGCGCGCCATCTTCGCTCTTGGCTCGCCACTGGCCGATCGCGTCGAAATTCTCGAGCGCGAATCCCAGCGGGTCCATAATCTTATGGCAACTGGCGCAGGCCGGGCTCTTGCGGTGCTCTTCCAAGCGCTCGCGAACGGAGAGAACCTTTCCGCCTTCATTGTTCTCCTTGAGCGCGGGAACATTGGGTGGAGGCGCGGGGGGCGGCGTACCCAGAATATTCGTGAGAATCCATTTGCCGCGCAGCACTGGCGACGTGCGCGTAGCGTACGAGGTCACAGTGAGAATACTTCCCTGCCCCAGCAATCCACCACGGTGCGAGTCATCATTGAAGGTGACGCGGCGGAAGCGCGGACCATACACGTCCGGGATGCCATAGTGGTGCGCTAACCGCTCGTTTACGAAGGTGTAATTGGCGTTCAACAAGTCCAAAACATTGCGGTCTTCGTTGACAATGCTGCCAAAGAACATCTCGGTTTCGGTGAGTAGGGACTGCCGCAGGTTGTCGTCGAAATCGGGAAACTCGTTGGGGTCTGGCGCAAAGTTTTTCAGATTTCTTAAATAGAGCCATTGCGCGGCGAAATTGGTAGCCAGCGCCTGCGAGCGTGGATCGGCCAGCATGCGGCGCACCTGACCGTCCAGCGTGGCCGGATCGCTCAGCTTATTTGCGACCGCCAGATTCAATAACTCATCGTCGGGACCGCTGCTCCACAAAAAGAAGGAAAGCCTGGATGCCAGCTCTAAATCGTCAATCCGATAGGATGCGCCCACGGCAACGGTGGACGGATCGCGCTCGAAGCGGAAGATAAATTCGGGATTGGATAAAACCAAGCGCAGCGCCCGTTCGATCCCGGCCTCAAAACTACCGCCTTGATTTCGCCCAGCCTGATAGAAGCTAAGCAGCGTTTCCATGTCGTCCGGCGTGACAGGACGGCGATACGCTCCGCGCGCGAGCGTAGATAAAATCTTCTTGGCGCATCCCACTTCTTCACTCGGATTCGCCGGATGGCAGACGAAAATCTTACGGCGGCTGGCCGTGTCTCCCGGACCCGTTGCATTGTAAGGCCCGGCGATGACCACCTGATCGATGTGCGGCAGGCCGGCCTCATTCACCGGATCGAGCGTGGTACGCAGAAAAGGCTCCAGGATGTAATCGTCTTCGGCCGCATCTTTTTGCCGGAATGTCACGGCCACGGTGCGGGGACCCGCCTTCACGGGAATGCGCGCCTGCAAGCGCGATTCGATCATCATGCGCGCTTCGGCCGGATTCTTCACCAGCGCTTCGGTATCGGATGTGCCGCCTACGTTCGCGACGAAAACGGGCGCGCCATCCACCAGAATTTCGATCTGATGCGCCTCTTCCAGGCCGCGGATCACATCCACCGTATTGCGCGCCAAAACCACCTTGATAGCGTACTTGCCATCCAATGGGAAGTTGTAGTGAATAAGCAGACCGCCGCGTGTTCCGAGCGGAAGCCCTTCCACGCGCTTGTCTTGCGAAAGATCGGGACGGGTGCGAAATGTTTGGGCTACCGCGCCTTGCGTGGGATCTCCAACCGCCAGACGGCTCACCTTGCGCGACGCCGATACATAGCGCTCCAGCAGCGACGGCGATATGCCGAGTACGTCGGCATTGTTATCGAAGCCGTAGCTCTCGTCATCGGGAGGCAACAGCGTGGATGCATCCACATCCAGCGATAACAGGTCGCGCACCGAGTTCGAGTATTCGGTGCGGTTCAGGCGGTGCAGCGTGGCATGGCCGGGATTCGGATTCGCGGCGTACGCCTTGTCGAGCGACGTCTCTAAAGATGACAGAAGCGCGTTGACGTCCGAGGGACTCGGTTTCGGCATCCCCGAGGGAGGCATGGCACCGACCCCGAGCTTCCGAATAACCATTTCCCAGGTCTCAGCATTGGCGGGGATGTTCGCCATGTCGAGCTTTTCCAACGTCAAACCACCGGTCTTCGCGCGATCGTTGTGGCAGG
>PKZC01000027.1 GCA_003132905.1 Bryobacterales bacterium
AAATGGTCGAGGCCGATCTCGAGCGCATAAAAAAGCATGACCACTTATGACGCGAGTCTTGGTCACCGGGGCGCGAGGGTTTATGGGGCCCTATCTAGTTGATGCTTTGCGGCGCTCATACGAAAGCAACATCGAAATTATCGCGACGGCAAAACAGGCAGGGCATCATTCACTGCTCGGACCGCTCAAATGCCTCGATGTCACCGATCGGGCGGCAGTGGAAGACGCGATCGCCGGCACAAGTCCAACACATATTGTGCATCTCGCGGGAATAGCCGCCCCGATCGCTGCGAACGCCGATCCAGAGGAAACGTGGCGGACACATTTGTACGGCACGCTTAATATCGCCCGCGTGATTCTAAAGCGGGCGCCGGACTGCTGGTTGATTCATGTGGGGTCCGGACTGGTTTATGGCGAGAGCGCGAAAGCTGGCCGCGCGCTCGATGAGAATGCGTTGCTCGCTCCGATCGACGAATATTCGTCGACCAAAGCGGCTGCCGATCTTGCGCTCGGCGCGCTGACACGAACGGGACTTAAGTGTATCCGCCTGCGCCCATTCAATCATACCGGTCCCGGGCAATCGGAAGCCTTTGTGGTTCCGGCATTTGCCATGCAAATCGCCCGCATCGAGGCTCGGCTCGCGCCGCCAATCATTCGGGTCGGCAATCTTGAAGCGCAGCGGGATTTTCTCGACGTACGAGACGTTGCCGGTGCCTATGCGTTGGTTATGAAGAATTTACAGCGCCTAGAGTCAGGCTGCGTGCTCAACGTCGCATCCGGCATTCCGCGCCGAATATCGGACATTCTTGCGAGCCTGGTCGCGCGAAGCCGTGTCGAGATTTCTGTCGAGCACGACCCCGAACGACAGCGCGCCGGCGACCTTCCGGTCCTCGTAGGCGACGCCAGCCGTGCCCGCAAACTGCTGCATTGGAAACCGGAATACTCGTTTGAAGAGACGCTGACGGCCCTGCTGGACGACTGCCGCGCGCGGGCTGTCCAGTAGGGCAGGAGCGTCGCCGGTTCCCGCCGGCGCCCCTCCATGCCATTCTCGATTTAGCGGCTTTGCTGCACGCCACACGTGGGGGGCAATTCGACAATATGCGGCGCATATTTTCACTGATTGAGCAGTTTTTTGCTCAACTCGAAACCCGCGGCNNATAGGCGATGGCAGCGGGCAGTGCAGCGGCTGAGTTCTCTCATTCCTGAGCTTGTGACCAAGGCTTGCAGCCTCCTCGGTATCAAGGTTCGGCCATTGCCCACACAACGCGGCATCCTTTTCATCGGCTATGTCGAAGCTCGCCTAGGGCTTGGGGAATCACTACGCGGACTTATAGCAGCAGCGGCTGCACGGGATCTGGAATTCGGCATCTACCCGTTCCGGGTTGGTGTGGAAACGCGCGTTATAGGTCCTTTTATGCCCGAGAAATACGACAAATCGCACCGCTACGATCTCAACGTAATTGCAGTCGCGGCCGATCAGGTCCCCACCGTCTTTAACTATCTCGACTTTCGGCTGTACGCGGGCAACTACAATGTGCTGCATACCTATTGGGAGTTACCCAGCGCCCCAGCGGCATGGGTACCGATGCTGCGCGGGATAGATGAGATCTGGGCCCCAAACGAATTTGTCCGAAACGCCTTCCGTAACGTCTTTCCAGGCGCGATCAGTATTGTTCCACCCTGCGTAATCATAGATGAGACCGCAATTTATCCCAGTCGGAAGGAACTGGGGCTCGACGATCGTCGCTTCTACTATCTGTTCTCGTTTGACTACTATTCCTATCCCGAGCGCAAGAATCCACTTGGTGTTCTTAAAGCGTTTCAAGATGCCTTTCCTAAGGGTGATGAAAATGTCGGCCTTATCATTAAATCGATGGGGCCCTCTACGCACTACCGTGATATCAAGCAACGATTGCAAGCCGCGATGGACGTCGATCGGCGTATTACGATCTTTGATCGCACAATGAGACGCCGAGATGTTTTAGGCCTAATCCAGTCATGCGATTGCTATGTCTCTCTACACCGCGCCGAAGGATTTGGACTCGGTATGGTTGAAGCCATGAACTTCGGCAAGGCTGTTATCGGCACTAACTTTTCGGGCAGCACGGATTTTCTTAGCGAACAAACAGGATTTCCGGTATCTTACGAACTTCGGCCCGTACAGCCCGATGAATATGTCTGGACAGAGGGGCAGTCATGGGCTGACCCCAATCACCAGAGGGCGGTCGAACTTCTCAAGCTTATTTTTGAAAATCCTCAGCTTCGTACAAGGAAGGGCGACAACGCTCGCGCGTTTGTTCGCCGACGGTATGGTAAAGACGCGGTTTGCGCGACGATTGAAGCCCGCATTGCCGAAATAACAAAGATTGTCCACGTGTAGCTGTGCTTGTTTGATAGATTTAAGAGCCTGATCATGTGGCCGTGCCCCGATCGGCACCGCGATCTGCCGACGGCCAAACTCAACGACGTCGATCCACTGGTCTGGCTAGCCGACGTGCTCGACGCGTGAGCACACGATACGTTCCGCTCCTTGATCGGCTGAACCGCCTAAAGCTTGAACTCTCGCGTGAACTTCCGCCTCTCCATGACCCACCTCCGGTCCCATTGTCACACCAAACTTGGTGTCTTCGGAATCGGGTGTGTGCCATTCTCTCATGGTGGAGCCGGGGACTTTCAGCATACTATAGCCTCTGGTATATTTGCGAAGTCCCTTATTCAAGGGCGGTATTTATTGAACCCGATCCTAGGAATATGAAAATTGGCCAACACAATGCTCACATCAACGGTTTGACCGATCGAATAGTTTTCAGAGGGGCGTCGGTCGGCAGAGAAAATATCGATGAACACGAGTTGATGTCCGACTCAGAAGACCGCGCTATAAATCTTCCGACCATCTCTCGGAACAGAGATGCGGCGTCGTTGTACCCGGATCAGTAGATGTTTATATCCCACGCGCAGAACTTTGAAGACGTCATCCTAATGCGCGCCTTCAAAGATGTTCAAAATGGTTTTTACATCGACGTCGGCGCCCAAGATCCAGTGGCCGACTCGGTGAGTTTAGCTTTTTACAATAAAGGGTGGCGAGGAATTCACGTCGAACCAAATCCTTTTTACGCTGCTAAACTGCGTGCCGCTCGACCCGACGAAGATGTTATTGNNGGTACAGGTTCAGGCGATACCATTTTTTACATTATTGGAGAGACCGGACTTAGTACCGGTAGGCAGGACATAGCCCGCACGTATGACCGGTCTGACATTTACGAGATCAATGTTCCTACTATTTCGTTGGCGCGGATTCTAAATGGAGTTACCGGGGACGTACATTGGCTAAAGATCGATGTAGAGGGGATGGAGGCCTCTGTCCTTAAAAGTTGGAAAGGATCAAATATTCGGCCTTGGATTATAGTAATCGAGTCAACTTTACCGAACTCTCAAGTTCCTGCTCATCAAGCTTGGGAAAGATTGCTGCTCTCTCGCGGCTATTCGCCGGTATACTTCGATGGTGTCAACAAATTTTATGTGCACGAGGGACGGGCTGAGTTGCGATCAGTTTTCGGACCAGGTCCAAACTGCTTCGACGAATTCAAGCTTGATAGTTCTNNTCGTCAGGATATGTTGATGCGCCGCATTTAGTTGAAGCGCAGCAAGAACATCGTGATGCCCTTAAGCGCATCGAGGCTCGGATTAAGGAGTTTGACGCCACTCGTGAAAGCGAATCGAAGTCACATGCGGCTGCGGTTGTGGCATTAGAAGCTAAGCGGGAAAAATGGAGCAAAGAGCGAATCGCGGCTCTGGCCGAACTTGCTGAGGCTCAAAATGCCCAACGTGCTGCTGAAAGCCGCGTATCTGAGCTTTTAACGGCTCATACGGAAGCAGCGAACGCGCATGCAGCCGCTTTGACTAGGTTAAATGCTGCACAACAAGAATGGCACGCACAACGCATTGCGCTCGTCGCCGAACTTGATGAGGCTCGTAGTTTACGATTTGCTGCTGAAAGCCACGTATCCGGGCTTTTAACGGCGCATAGGGAAGCAGCGAGTGCGCATGCAGGCGCTTTGACTAGGTTAGAATCTGCAAAACAAGAATGGCACGCACAAGGTACAGCGCTCCTCACCGAGCTTAATGAGGTTCGAGCTGCGGGACTTGTCAGTGAAAGACGCATGTCCGAGCTTTCGGAGGCTCAGGAGGAAGTATCGAGTGCGCATGCAGTCGCTTTGACGAGGTTAGAATCCGTAAAACAAGAATGGCACGCACAACGCACCGCGCTCCTCGCCGAGCTTAATGAGGCTCGAGCTGCGGGACTTGTCAGTNNCAGCCGCTGTGGCTACTTTGGAGATGACGCGTCAAAAGTATGAGCAGCGACTCTATGAGCTATGGGTTGAATCGGTCGGGCTCCGCAATCAACTCGCGACGATAAACGGCAGTTTCTCATGGAGAGTAACTCGTCCGGTTCGTATTGTTTCAAATGTTTTGAGAGTCTTTAGGTCGTTAGGATCACGGCCATTTGTAGGACGGGGGATTATTAGAGTTGCCGAAGGCAACCCGCAGCTACGGCGCCGTACGATGGCAGTGTTGCGCCGCCATCCGATCATCGATCGATTTGCAAAACGCCTGGTGAAACGAGCACTGTCAGAGCGGCTCGGAGCAGGCCAGCAATCCGCAACAGCCGATGGCCGGCAGCTGGGCGGCGGTACCAGCTTTGTTCAACAGAACCCGCCTATCATTTCGTCCCGCGCACGGGCAATTTTGTCTCATTTTGAAAGCAAATACTCGAACAATGGTGTCGGTCCCTGATGCGCATAGTATTAGACCTACAGGGCGCACAACACGGTTTTGCCGAAGAAAAAATCAATTTTTCATTTGCCCTCATTTCCCTTTTGCAGGCTAGTTCAACGTTCGTGGTTCTAGATGGATCCTTCCCGGAAGCGGCTTGCAATATCCGCAAGCGCTTTGAACGACTCTTGCCGCCAGAAAACATAAGGACATGGCATTCGCCGAGCCGGGCCGCTGCTGAAACCTATAATGGCTGGAGAGAAGATGCCGATGCGGATATTCGCGAATTATTAATAAACAGCCTGAAACCCGATGCAGTTATCATTCCAGTCGAAACATTTGACGACATCCAATTTCTTAGGTTGAAGCGGTTTCGCTCAAAAAACATTTCCCCTGTACTGTTATGTGTCAGGACATGCGTGCCTTCTTCAGGGCGGAGCTTATCACAAGTAGTCGATGTCGACGCAATTGCGGTGGTCGGGCGGGATCTTGAGCCAATTTCGGGATTGTCTGGTTACGGCGACAGACAAGTGAGGTCTTATGCAGAAATCAGTCCAAATCCGGACTTCATCAACGATCTGAGTGAATTGATTGAGTCGCGATCGGCACCGGACGCTCGCGCAAAAGATGTCCGGCGCCGTCTTGCGCTTGTCACTCCCGTGCCCCCTACGCGAAGTGGTATCTCTGCCTACGCGGTTGAGCTTTTCTATTCGATGGTCCCATACTATGACGTGACCATCATCGTGGAAAACTGCCTCTACGAGCATGTAGACAAAACGCTGAATCTTAACGTTAAGGATGACATCTGGTTCGCAGAAAATCACACTCAATTTGACCGGATCGTCTACAATTTCGGCAACTCACCTTTCCACTGTTATATGGATATTCTTTTAGATACCGCGCCCGGCATCGTGGTGATGCACGATTTCTTTTTGGCTGATCTTTTCTATTCCGTTGATAAGAGAAACGGCACGAGTTTTGCGGCAAGGCTTTGCGAAGCGCATGGCTATCGACCGCTTATTCAGATGTCTACCGGAATGGAGATCTCTCAGTTGGTCTCCCAGTATCCTTTGAATTCCAGTGTGGTGAGCAGGGCTCACGGATTGATTGTGCACTCCGATACCGCAAAGTCGCTGGCGGCGAAATGGTTTGGAGAACGCTGTGCTGACGACTGGAACGTTATACCGCTGCCGCGGGAGATACCCTCCAACACAAATAAAGCAGTTGCCCGTGATAGCCTGAATATCGATGTCAACGATTTTGTGGTATCGAGCTTTGGGTTGATTACAGAGAACAAACAGACGGACAAATTGATCGAGGCGTGGCTTGCTTCGAAGGCAGGTTCTACCGAAGGCAGTACG
>PKZC01000135.1 GCA_003132905.1 Bryobacterales bacterium
GCGATCATCACCTACAATGAAGAGCGCAACATTTCACGGGCGCTCGAAAGCCTGCGGTGCTGCGATGAAGTGGTGGTGGTGGACAGCGGATCGACGGATCGCACGGTGGAACTCGCCACCAAACTGGGCGCGCGGGTGATCGACAGCAACTGGCGCGGGTACGCTGGACAGAAGAATTACGCCTCCAGCCAGTGCGANNGAAGGCGAGATCTGGCAGATCAAAAAGAACGGTCCGGACGTGGACGCTTACACCATGCCACGCATGGCGCAGTACTTGGGCCGCTGGATCCTGCATTCGGGCTGGTATCCGGACCGCAAGGTGCGTCTCTTCGATCGCCGGAAAGCGCATTGGGTGGGCGAGTATGTACACGAGTCGGTGGTGGTGGGAGGCAACATCGGCCATCTGAAATCGAACATTCTTCACTTCACCTGCAGTTCTTTGTCCGAGCATTTGAAGACCATGGATCGCTACACAACGCTCGCCGCCGAACAAATAGTCGATCAAAAGACGCCGGTGGGCTGGACACAACTGGCGCTGAATCCCGCGTGGACGTTCTTCAAAACCTTCATTCTCCGGCGCGGATTTCTGGATGGCATGGAGGGGCTCGCCATCGCGCACATGGCGGCGCTGTACAATTTCTTGAAGTACGCTAAAGCCAAGAACATGAGTCCACGTAGATGATCGTAGCCCTATTGGCCGGATTGTTTGGCCTGTTGATCGGAAGTTTCCTGAACGTTTGCATTTATCGCATGCCGCGCGACCTCTCGGTGGTTACGCCACGCTCGTTTTGTCCGGAGTGCAACCAGACCATCGCCTGGTTCGACAATATTCCGCTGCTCAGTTTCGCGATGCTGGCTGGACGCTGCCGGCGCTGCGGACATCGCATCCCGGTGCGCTATCCGGTAGTAGAACTGCTGACGGGCATTCTGTTTTTCTGCGCATTCTGGTTTCTCGGATCGACGCTCGCCGCGGCCAAGTTCGCGGTTTACGCCGCGATCATGATTGCGCTGATATTTTCCGATCTGGAAGAGCGCATCCTGCCCGACGAGTTTACGTTGGGCGGCACGGCGGTGGGCGTACTATTCGCGGCATTCGTGCCCGTGAGCGGGGGAATCCTGCTGCTGATCTTCTTCGCGTCGAAGCACCAGTGGCTGGTTTCGCTGAGTGACTCGGTTCTGGCCGCGGCTATTTGTTCCGGCGCATTATGGGGTGTGCGCGCTCTCTATGAGAGGGTCCGCAATCGCGAAGGGTTGGGATTAGGCGACGTGAAGATGGGCGCCCTGATTGGAGCGTTCCTGGGGATTCAAGGCGCGCTGCTCGCACTGCTGGTCGGCTCGCTGCTGGGCGTTATCATCGGCTTTGGATACACCTGGTTCACCGGCAAGGACGCCTCCACGTACGAACTGCCGTTCGGTACGTTTCTGGGCGTGGCTGCGCTGGGCGTCGGGTTCTTCAGCGAAGTGATTTTCAATTGGTACAACCGGCTGGGCGCTTAGCTTCCCCGCCCTTCCATCCTCCAAACATTTCTGGGCGAAAATGATCTATCCTGGTGATCGTAATGACTTGGTTTGCATTTATTGTGGGATTGATCGCCGGTGGCCTGGTTGCCGGATTGTGGATGCGCGCGCGAGTGGCCCGGCTGGAGGCTGCCAGGCAGTTCGCCGAATCCGGCGCAACCAAACTCCAGGAGACGTTCCAGGCGCTGGCCGATGCCGCATTGCGATCGAATCAAAGCGCATTTTTGGACGTGGCGCGAGTCTCACTCCAAACAACGCGCGCTGAAATGTCGGGCGATCTGGCGCAGAAACAGACCGCGATCGAGGGCGTAGTGCAGCCGTTGGCCGCTTCGCTTGGGCGGCTGGAAACTCAAGTCCGCGAGCTGGAGCGTGCCCGGGAGAAGGCTTACGGCAGCCTGGGCGAACAGGTGCAAACGCTGGCGCGCGAGACAGCAACGCTTTCCACCGCGTTGCGATCGCCACAAACGCGCGGGCGCTGGGGTGAAGTAACCCTGCGCCGCGTGGCAGAGTTGGCCGGCATGGTCCACAACTGCGACTTCTCAGAGCAGGAAACGCGCGAAGGCGACGGCATTCGCATTCGCCCCGACATGATTGTCCGATTGCCCGCGGGCCGATGCCTGGTTGTGGATGCCAAGGTTCCACTCACCGCGTATCTGGACGCAGTTGGCGCTCCGGACGAAGCATCGCGCAAGGCTTCGATGGTTCGTCACAGCCAGCAGGTGTCCGAACATGTCCGCCAGCTTTCGAGCAAACAATATTGGAATCAGTTTCAGCCCGCTCCCGAATTGGTGGTTCTGTTTTTGCCGGGCGACCACTTCTTCAGCGCGGCGCTTGAAGCCAACCCAGACCTGATTGAAGAAGCCCTGGCACGCAAGGTGGTGATTGCCACGCCCGTCACTCTGATTTCGATCCTGCGAGGCATCGCCTATGGTTGGGGGCAGGAGCAACTGGCCGAAAACGCTGAGGCGATCCGCTCGGTCGCCTCCGAGCTTTACGATCGCGTGCAACTGGTTCACGATCACTATGCCGACACCGGCCGGCTGCTCGAAAAGACCGTCGAGTCGTACAATCGATCAGTCGGCTCGTGGGATTCCCGCCTGGTGCCGGCGCTCCGAAAAATGCGCGAACTCGGAGTTTCGACGGGCGACGAGCCGGAAGCGCCCGAACAGATCGATCTATTGCCGCGACGCCCTCGCGCGGCTAGTGGGTTCTGACACATGTCCCCTCACTCACGTGCGGGGCTCCATTTCGGCGTGCAGTCCACGCCGTCGGGGGATCAAATGGTCAGGGATGTAGCCCCGCGCGTCAGCANNAGCACACCGACATATCGATCACTTCGAAGGAAAACCGCTCCGGAGGCAGGCTCGAGACCGGATTGGGACTCAAGTGCGCCCAGGTTCGGTAGGCCGTGGAGGCGACGCTGGAGTTCAGATAGAACAGAAACTGGTTTGAGAAACAGGAGAT
>PKZC01000397.1 GCA_003132905.1 Bryobacterales bacterium
TCACGGTGTTGTGTCCATCATTGCCGCCCGCCATGAAAATACATACCAGCGCCTGATAATTAGAGCCGGCCGCGAGCGCATTCATCTCGCCGAACTTGGACATGGCGCCGATTGCGCCCAAGGCCGTGACCGATTTGAGCGTGTCCTGCAAGAAGCTACGTCTGGATCGTATGAGCATGATTGTTTTTTCCTTTGGTTCGGCAGCCGTTAGTGCCACACGTTGTAATAGTTCGAGGCCACGATTAGATAGAAGGCGGTCTGCACCTGGCGCAATGCTCCGCCGGTCTCGCCCTCCACCGCCGTCAGAATGATTTGCTTCATCGCGGACGGCATCACGCCGCGAGTGAGCGCGAGATCGAGAGCGTCCACCATCGCAGAGGGCGAAGTGGTGACGAGCGTGACGAAAGGCGTAAAATCGACCGTCATTCCGGGACCGTAGGTCTGCACGGGATTCGAATAGTTGTTGAAGACGTTCGAAATCAGATTGGCGCGATAGAGCGATGAGTAAGTGTTGAAAATCTGGAACTCGCCGCCTTTGAGCGTGGTTTGGGGAATGCCGTAGCTGGGAGAATAGTAATTAAAGACGCTGGCCGGATTGAAGATGTCCTGCCCCATGTTCGCCAGATCGTAGGAAAAGTAATTCTGGTCGTTCATGCTGCCGTTCAAGGCGCGCACGACGCCGGCAAGATAGAGAGCCGGTTCCTGCAAATGGCCGTCGGTGCTCTGGTCGTTTGCGCCGTCATCGTTGGCGCGAGCTTCGGGGTCGAGCAAGATGGCCGCGAGAACCGCCTGCATGTCGCCTCGGACGCCTTGCCCGTTGTTCGCAAAAGCCGCGGACACGCGAGCCACATAAGCGGGACTTGGATTGCTCTTCACCAAATGCTGGATCAGCTCCTTGCCGATAAACGGACCCACGTTGGAATGGCCGAATAAGTTGTCCAGCGCTTGCGAAAGATCCGCTTGCGGCGTCAGTCCTGCCGGGGCAATGTATGGCGACGTTCCATTGCCGTTGACGAAGTCTGGCAGCAGCGTCTTCGATCCGGAATCATGGAAGGCCGGAACGGACACCATAGGCTGCGTAGGATCGGCGTTACCGTCGATGGTTCCACCCCAGTTAACAGGCGTTCCGTTGGATTGCGCGTAGGTCCAGCCAGTGAACACGCGCGCCAACTCCGTTACGTTGCTCTGGTTGTAGGTGGCAAGGGGATTGCCGCTGGCATCCGTCTGGCGTGAACCGTCCGGATTGAGCAGCGCGGTGCCGACGGAGAAGAGCTGCATGATTTCGCGCGCGTAGTTTTCGTTCGCCACTGTTCCCTCTGCGGGATTGGCCGCCGCGTTGTTGGCCATGTTGAGGTAATCGCCCATGGACGCGCTCAGCGTCACGTCGCCCAGGATTTGCCGGTAGTTGGTAAACGCGTCGTTCAGGAGCAGTTCCTCAAACGGCACCACGTCGGGATCGAAATTCAGGGTCGACATCGAAATCACCGCGATCTGGCTTAATGCGAAGGCGACACGCTGGCGAAGCTGGTCCGGATTGGTGACGGCGTTGGCGAGGAAGCGATTGGGAAGACCGCCCTGGTTGGTCAGATTGGGGCCTTGATAGTTGGAGACCTTCGGCATGGCGAACTGTTCGTTCAGCCAGGCCTGGAAACCGATGGCCTGGATGTGAACCGCGTCGGCCGTGGTGGGTCCAAATGCGGCCTGTTGGAGGAAGCGCCGGGCCGCGGCGGCCGAGACCAGGACCGTTCCACCTGTGAGCGTCACGGTATCGGTGCCGGATTGGTTGTTGGTTCCTGAGGCCGTGATCGTAACGGTGCTTGACGACGGCATCGTCGTGGGTGCGGTGAAAAGGCCGGCCGGTGTGATGGTGCCTGCCGAAGCGGTCCAGGTCACGGAAGTTTGTCCCGATGCCGTGAATTGTTGCGTTGCTCCCAGGGCGACGGATGCGGTGAGCGGGGAGACGGTGATCGGTCCGCCGAGCGGTTGCGTAAGCGTTACGGTGGCGGAACCCGATTGATTATTCGTCCCGGACGCAGTGATCGTGACGGTGCTCGACGAAGGCATCGTCGTGGGCGCGGTGAAAAGGCCAGCCGATGTGATGGTGCCTGCCGAAGCGGTCCAGGTCAAGGAGGTTTGCCCCGATGCAGTGAATTGTTGGCTAGCTCCCAGGGCGACGGATGCAGTGGACGGGGAAACTGTGATCGGTCCGCCGAGCGGTTGCGTGAGCGTTACGGTAACGGAACCCGATTGATTATTCGTCCCGGACGCCGTAATCGTGACGGTGCTGGACGAAGGCATCGTCGCGGGTGCGGTGAATAGCCCAGACGACGTGATGGTGCCTGCCGAAGCGGCCCACGTAACTGAAGTTTGTCCCGAGGCTGTGAATTGTTGCGTCGCTCCCAGGGCGACGGATGCAGTGAGCGGGGAGACGGTGATCGGTCCGCCGAGCGGCTGCGTGAGCGTCACGGTCGCGGTGCCCGATTGATTATTGGTACCGGACGCCGTGATCGTCACGGTGCTCGACGACGGCATCGTCGTGGGTGCGGTGAAAAGGCCGGCCGGTGTGATGGCGCCTGCCGAAGCGGTCCACGTCACTGAACTTTGTCCCGATGCTGTGAATTTCTGCGTCGCTCCCAACGCGACAGATGCAGTCGTCGGCGAAACCGTGATGGGTCCTCCGTCATGTCCAGAGACGAAAGTCGCGCTGATGCTGTTGGAATATGTCGATCCGGGATTTTTCACCTTGAACACAACAGCGCCAGGCGTTCCCTGGTATCCGCTGGCGACCAATTGCGTTGCGGTGAGCGACGTAATGCTGATCTCATTTGGACCCGCAAGCAACTGCGCTCCGGGTTGGAAGCCACTGCCGGTCACGGTGACCGTGTAAGTGAGGTGCGAGCCGATCGGAATAGGATTGGGCGAGATCGACGTCAATGTGGGACCGGACGGTTCCACCAGCACATAGGTGAGGCCGATGGTTTTCCCATCGGCGCCGGTGGCCAGGACGCTTACCGGGTTTTGGGCGGGCGGGACTGCCGGAGCGGTATAGAGCCCGGTGGCATTGATAGTGCCCAGCTTCGGATTGTTCGTACCCATCCCCGACAACGACCACGTGACATCGTTATTCGCGAGCCCGCTTACGGTAGCCGTGAATTGTTGCGTAAGCCCTACGCCGATAAAAGGGTTTTTGGGCGTGACCGTGATGGTCTGAGCTTGTACGGCGCTAACAAAGAGCGATGTGAGCAGTACCAGACAAGAGCCACGTGGCAGTTTGGTCATAAAGTTCATTCAATGGCTGAAGAAGGCAAGGAATCCGCGATATGCGGGTCTAAGTGAAATTCCCCGGGCTACTTTTTTGCCTTACTACCACTATTCCTTCTAAGCGGAAGGCGATTTCTTGCCGATTTAACGTCACTATGGGTTCCGTTAACCTGCTGACGCGGTTTCTCGACTGTACCGATAGCGTTGAATCAGAATCGCTATTGGAACAGCTGGTTTGGGAGCAATCCGCGCCAGTGGTCGAGAAGATCGTGGCATCCAAGATCCACGGCCCCCTGGGCGAAGATGTTCGCAGCGAGGTGCTGGCCGACCTTATCTCACGGCTGAGGGAGTGGAAGCAATCCGGAGAGCGGGAGTCGATCGTGGATTTCCGCGCTTACAGCGCCGTTGCGGCCTATCACGGCTGCGATGGCCATTATCGCCGCCTGTTCCCACAACGGCACCGGCTTGAAAACCAATTGCGTTATCTTCTGGGAAAGCACGCGCGTCTGGCCTTGTGGCTGGCACACGATGGCGAGTGGACCTGCGGTGATAAAACATGGCGGAGCCATCAGCCATTGGCCACGGTGCATCGCAAGATTACGGTGTGGGCCAGTTCGCGCGCAGCAGCACGCGTGGTGGAAGAGATTCTGGATGAGTCTGGCGGTCCATTACCTTTCGACGATCTGATCGAGCGGGTGGCCAAACACTGGCGTATTACCGATCACGCCGCCCCGCCCGGGGAAGACTTAGCCCAGCCGACATCGAGCGTGGAAACCAAACTTACGCAGCGCGGCTGGCTGCGCCAGCTTTGGGCCGAAATCATCGCGCTGCCGGGCGCCCAGCGATCCTCGCTCCTTCTGAACATGCGAGACGAAAGCGGAGATGCGGCGCTTCCGTTATTCCCTGCTACGGGTGTTGCCAGCCGGTCACAAATCGCCTCGGTGCTCGAGATTCCGGTGGGTGAGTTGGAGCGGCTGTGGGACGGCTTGCCCCTCGACGATCTACGAATCGCGGCGCGGCTGGGAGTGACGCGGCAACAGGTGATCGACTTGCGGCGTTCGGCTCGGCTGCGGCTCAGCCGGTGTTAATTTAGGAATCCAGTCCAAGTGGGTGCTTGGGTACTTTATCGCGGGGAAGTGGCCGGTTGGGCGAGAGTAGGGTCAGATTGAGGATCCATTCTATCGGTAAAGAGGACCAAGAAGATGACTGCAAAAATCCGCAAGGAGCGCCAGAGATATACGACGCAAGCTAACGTGATGATGGTACTGCCGACAAGCAAGATGCTACGCCTTCTGCCCTCCGCCCACGGGTTCCGACGCTTGCGCTCTGACGGCGGCATGGCTTTTCCTATTCTAGGCCCAAGGGGTGCTTTGGCACTTCGTCGCGCAAATCGCGCGGCTTCCGAAACACGCTCCCGACCAGATAAATGACCAGCGCAAGCAGCAGAACGGAAAGCGTCATAGTGCCCGCCAGCCACCAATGCGATTCGTAGCGCCATTGCCGCGAGATACGGACCCACAACAAGGCGAGTACGAAAACGCTCAAAACCAGGCGGAGAAGCTTACGCAGGGACATTCTTCGCCTATTCTAATCGAGTTGTTTTAGTCTACGGGGACCCAGGAACGGTCGGGATCGTAGCTGGTAACCGGCATCGCCGGATGTGCGGCGCGATCCTTCTCATAAACCGTGCCATCCTGATTCACGATGAAGGTATGAATACCGGTGACGCCGTAGGTGGCCGGCCAAGCCACCAGCGCGAATCCGCCGATCATCGCCTTGCCAAGCATATAAGGATGCTGTCCGCCGGGAGCGTTCGGGCCTTGTTCCTTCAACACCCGAAAAAAGTAGCCGTGATAGGGCTGCGTGGGATTTGCTCCGGCCGCCTGCGCGAACTCTTTAGGAACTTCCGAACTTGCGACCGTTTCCGCGTACTCGGACGTGCCCGCCGCGGATCGCTTTTTAGCGGCATAGGATTGCTGCACACCGACGTAGGCGGCGCAGGCCTGGATTGCATCCAGCTCGTTGGCGCCCAGCTGGCGCGCGCGAACTTCCACGGCCCCACGCTCGGGATCGAAATGCCATTTTTCGCCTGCGTGGAGCAGCGGAATTGGAAATGGCCATTCCTGGTCGCCGATCAGGAGAACCATCACGTGCGAATTCATCGACGATTTTTCAAGGTGATGCTTCTCGGTGGCGATCTTTGCGAACTCTTGACGCTCGGCTGCATCTTGCTTCGGATCGCCAGAGGTGAGTATTCCCTTTGCCGACGATCCCAAGACCGCGCGGAGCGTCGCGGTGTCGTTTTGCGATGCAGCATCGAGCAAAGCCTGAGTCGCCGCTTCGGGAGTGTCAAATGTTTTTTGAGGCTCCGAGGTTTTATGCGGCGCGGGCTTCTGCTGCGCATACACGACGCCAACGGTTGCGATCACAATAATGCTGAAGAGTTTTGTCGTCATATTACCTCCGGCCTCCACCACCACCACGGGATCCACCACCGCCACCGCCGCCACCACGGAACCCGCCGCCTCCTCCGCCGCCGAAGCCACCGGAGCGAGGCATGCTGGAGAATCCGTGATCGCTCTGCATGCGCGTTACGCCGCCATTTTGGATTCCGCCAAAAGCGCTATGACCCCCTTGGGCGGGGCGCGATGAAAAGCCACCTTCGGCGCGACCGGCTTCGCCACGTCCGCCTTCGACGCCGCGAGATCCTTCGGCCCCCCGAATTGCCTGGTTGCCGCGGAACCCGGCCGTTCCACGCACTCCAGCCGAGCCTCCGAACCGGCTAGCGACGGCGCGATTCGAATAGGGGACACCCCCGCGATGAGCGGGATCATGTGCCCATACACCGCCTAAGCCGCGATGGAAATCGTTAAATCCATACCGATGGAAGAAATTACCGTTCAAGAGGATTCGACCCCCGAACCAATCGGGCCCCCATCCCCATCCAAACCCGCCCCACAAACCCCAGCCGCCGCCAAAATAGAGGCCGAGATCGATGCCGGGGAAAAACGAGAAGCCGACGTCGAGGCCAGGATAGAAAAGCGGAGGATAGTAACCATACACCGGCGGACCCCAAACCCATGCGGGATTGTAATTCGGGACATACACTTCCTCCGGATTGGGAGGCGCAATGTCTATCGCCGTCTGACCGTTTTGGTTCTGGGTGGTCACGGTTTCTTGCGGAGTGGATTGCAGCTTGCCGTTCGCCTGCGCCTTGGCACGCAACTGTTGGACCGCATGCATGACGTCCGGTTGTTGGGCTAGAAAAGCGTTGCCCAAATCTGTGGTCCAGCGAATATCCTGATTCAATCGCCCCAGTACATCCGGAAAGGCAACCAGAGCTTGAACGCTGGGATCCCAGTTTTGCTGGCGTGCGGCATCCATGAGCTGCTGCCCCCGGAGGTTGCGGTTCTGTTGCAACCACTGCTGGGCCTCAACCACTTCGATCGGATATGTGCTTGCAGCCAGGATCTGGCTGAGCAGATTATCGGGATAAAGAGCGATCGGCGCAACCAGGTCCTGCAGCTGCTCAGGATTGAGCGGTTGCGCTGGAGGGGCCGTTTGTCCCGGTTGTGGAGCCTGATCGCCCTGAGGCGCCGGCGGGGGCCCCTGTCCAAATAATGCGGCTGCCAACGCAAGTGACAAACTAACGGTGGTGGCCAGCCTGAAGATTTTCATACGTATTCCCGGCCTCCTTCGGGCTAAACAACGCACCCACTATATATGATGCCTCACAGCGTCTAGAGTTCCGAAGGAATTGTTACGATGCGGGTAACTGCGTAGCCGCCGGGTACGCCACTTCGGCCATGCTATACGACAAGACACGCAGAGATTTCCTAATCACGGCCGCGGGCATCGCGCTGGAATCGTCTTTATACGCGGCGAGTAAGCCAGATTTCACACTGCGCATTGCGAGCGTCATGGCCGATCTGGCGCCCGGAAAAACCATTCAGACCGTCGCCTACAACGGAAGCGTCCCCGGTCCCGTGCTGCGCATGAAAGAGGGGAAACCGGTAACGGTCGACATCTTCAACGACACCGACGTTCCGGAATTGGTGCACTGGCACGGCCAGATGATACCGGCGCAGGCCGACGGCGCAGAAGAAGAGGGCAGTCCGTTCGTGCCCGCGCACGGCCACCTCCGTGTGGCCTTTACGCCGAAGCCGGCGGGTACGCGCTGGTATCACACGCACGTCATGGCGATGACCGACCTCACTCGCGGCGCTTACTCGGGCCAGTTCGGTTTTCTGATGGTGGAACCAAAGAGCGCGGCCGGCAATTACGACCAGGAAATCTTTTTGGCGGGCCGGCACTGGAATCCGGTGATCCTGCATCGCGGCGAGCCCAACAACGATTGGACGGTCGATTACAAGCTTTGTACCTTAGCCGACAAAGCTCTGGGATATGGCGAGCCGATTCGTGTCCGCCAAGGCCAGCGCGTTCTGTTCCACATCCTCAACGCGGACGCCACCCGGCAGCTGACGCTGGCCCTGCCCGGGCATCGCTTTCAAGTGATCGCGCTGGATGGTAATCCGGTGCCGACGCCCACCAGCGTGGAATATTTGCAAATCGCAGTAGCCGAGCGCATCGACGCGATTGTGGAAATGAATCAGCCGGGCGTGTGGGTGCTTGGTTCGGCGCGCGACCAAGACCGCGCTATCGGAATGGGTGTGGTGGTGGAATATGCCGATCGCAAAGGCGAGCCGCAATGGCAAGCGCCCACGAATACCACGTGGGATTACAGCATATTTGGTACGCAGAAGCAGCATCCCGAGCCGGACGGAAAGTTCGATCTCACCTTCAAGATGCTGGCCGATGAAGGCAAGCCGTTCAACCGCTGGACTTGTAACGACAAATTCTGGCCCGATATAGACCCGATCGTGGTTCATCATGGCAAGCGCTATCGGATGGCGTTTCACAATGGCATGGAGGATGGACATCCGGTCCACTTGCATCGCCACAGCTTTGAGATCGTCAGTATTGCGGGAAAGCCTACGGGGGGCATCGTAAAAGACACCGTGAACCTGCCGCGCAACACCACGATCGAAGTGGACTTCGTTGCGGATAATCCAGGGCCTTCGCTACTGCATTGCCACATGCAACAACACATGGATTACGGATTCAAAACTATCGTGAAGTATGCCTAATTCAAGATTAGACTTTGTAGGGTATTGATCACGTGCTACTGTATCAGCGATCTCAATCAGGAGGATCCAACATATGACAGCAAGTCGCTCCCTCTCTCTTATGGCCGGCGTCATGGCGCTTTCGGTCGGCGCCTTGGCTCAAGATGGCCTTCCCACGCAAAAGATGCTCACCATCGATGTGGCGCAAACCATCGCGCAGGACGCCATGGCGCAGTGCCGAACCAATGGCTACAAAGTGACTGTAACGGTGGTGGACAGCGCCAATATTTTAAAGGCCTTCCTGCGCGACGACGGCGCGTCGATGGCCACTGTTGAAGTGGGCCGTATGAAAACCAATAGCGTAATGGCTTTTGGACGGCCGTCTGGTCCACCCGCCAATCTTCCGCCGGGCACTCCCGCGCCACCGCCGGTGCTGCCTGGCACGATCAATGCCATGGGTGGGGTACCGATTAAAGTGGGCGATCAACTGATCGGAGCGGTTTCGGTGAGCGGCGCTCCGGGCGGAGATAAGGACGCAGCCTGCGCCAATTCCGCGCTTGCCAAGGTGGCCGACAAATTGAAATAGTTTTGGCAATAACTACCTTGACAAATCTCCACTAGTCCTCGTCACTTTTTGGGTAGTGGGTATTAAGTCAACCCCTCTAGTGGGAGGCTGTCCCCTCAAGATCCGTTCGCGCGGGTCGATGTGATTCTTGCATGGAATCCACCACGACCGACTTATCCAATCTATCCCTAGGCTAGGTAGCCACTGCGTATCCTATTCGGGTTCTGCTAGTGGAAGACGATCCAGACGATGCAGCGCTGATTCGCGCGCGGGTGAGTGAGAACACGGACAGCCTGTTCCATGTTGAATGGAAGGACAACGTTTTAAACGCGATCAGCCGATTGGCCAAGCCAGGAATTGACGTAGTGCTACTCGATCTTGGAATGGGGGAATTGAGCGGCCATAAGACTCACCGAGCGATCGCGAGCGTGATCAAGACCACACCAGTTGTGATCCTTACATCCGACGAAAGCGCCGTCTCACGAGACATTACCAAGTCTCAGGGTGCGTTCGCCTACTTGGTGAAGCATAAAACGTCTTCAATCGAACTCAAGCAAACCCTGCACAAAGCCGTGCTGTCGGCTCCCTTGTAGGCCCGCTAATACCTCATGGGGCGCACGTTAGTAAAACCGCTCAGGCTTCTCGTGTCCTTACCGATGTGATCTAGATGGAACTGGCACACAAGGAATCCGCCGTCTATCGGGCCGCGCCACACTCGATCAAGGTTCTTCTCGTTGAAGACGATCCAGAAGATGCCGTACTGACTCGCGTCCAGCTCAGCGAAGGCAGCGATTCTCCGTTTCAGATCGAATGGAAGGAAGACTTTCAGACGGCAATGGCCCGCCTCCAAGAACCGGGCATTGACGTTGTCTTACTCGATCTAGGAATGAAGGAACTGCAAGGCTACAGAACCCATCTCGCGATTAAGCGTGTCAGCGCCGCCCCGGTCGTCATTTTGACTTCTGACGAGAGTGCTAACTCGCAAGACCTCACAAAAACAGCGCGGCTCATTACTTGATAAAGCATCGATCATCGCTTGTCGATGTCCGGCAGGCCCTTTGGGATGCCGTAGCCGCTCCGTAGCACAACCGTGTGGAATTCAGTAGCAGGCTCGCTATCCCTCCGTTATTTTCTTTCGCTTCTTCTTGCCGCTCAGCTTCTGCCATTCTTGAGTCTCGCCACTCAAGTCAAGCAGTAGGCCGTAAGGGGCGGCTGGTAAGGCTAGCAGACCAAGGACTAGATGAAACTGACTAGCCTTGTTTGGCCAGGGCACACGCGAAAAAGTAGGTGATAATAGGGTCCATGAAATACATGGCCCTCATTACTCTGTTTGGGGCAATGTCGTTCGCTGGCCAGGACGGGAAGCCGGCTTGCAACGCCAAGCTTCAGGGCCAATTCTGGCCCGAGCAAGCGAACTGGGATCACGTGGCCGCTCGTCAGTTTTATCAAACAGGCGAACTGGAAGTGTGTTCCATGGCCACATGGAGATATCGATGGCAACACATCAGCATCAACGTTCGGAATCTAGGGAAGGGCCGCCATAACGTAGCATCGGAATCGAGAGCGGCAAGCCCGACGCCCAAGAGTGAAGACGCCGAAGCAGTCAAATAGACCAGTTGCCGGGCCCTCTCCGGCTATCGCGGCTGTTTTCGTAAGTGCCCGTGGGACTTTCCCAGGATCGTAGCCAGGCTGTTCAGTAGCGCCATGAGACCGATGGCAGCCAGTGGTGCGAATAACAGGCATACGATCTGCGCTCCGATCCCGAAGGAGGGTGATACGGCCTGGACATAGAGGCTTATTGGTATCGCTCTGGAAAACACGAATCGTGCTGTAGCTCATACCATCACGTTCCGGCGGGATTGACGGCCTCGACCGAAAAGTGAAAAAATCAGAAAGCGGTACTGCCGCAATATCTCAACCCAGGAGGCTCTTTGTGTCTGTTCGCTTGTCTCTGTGCGTCCCGGCTTTGCTGGCCGGCTTGGCCGCAGTGGCGTCCGCCGCTCAAGTCCAGGGAATTCTCATGGACGAGATGTGCTCTTCCAAGGCCGAAGTGCGCATCGTTTCCGGTCCCCGTCTGGAAGGGGGCATGATCGTCGCCGAGGCTCACACGCGGGAGTGCGCGCTGATGCCGGCCTGCGAAAAGAGCGGCTACGGCATCTTCACTAACGACAACAAGTTTCTGAAATTCGACGCAGCCGGTAGCCGCAAGGCTCTGGCCGCCCTGCGGGCTTCTAAAAAAGAAGACGATCTGAAGGTCGAAGTAACTGGAGAGATTCAGGGCGACACAATTAAAGTGACGAGCCTGAAGCTGATCGAGTAAGTGCCTTAAAAACGCCAGGGGCGGCCGCGAAAGTGCATCTGTACGCCAATCTTGACGGCGGGGACGATGCGGCCGTCCTGCAGCGCGGGCTCAAAGCGCCAATGCTTCACCGCCTCAAGAGCCGCGCTCTCTAACTTGAGCACGTCTTTGGTGATATGGCCGGTCAAGACGGCGTTGGTCACCCTGCCATCCTCATCCACATCCACTAGCATGCTGATGACAACATCCCCAACCACGCTGTAGATGCGATCGTGTGTTGGCTCGATGGGGACTTGGAGGATCACTTTGGGAATAATAAAATGCGCGTTGGCGGGGGCCGTGGCGCCAGGTGCGACCGGGAACACGGGGGGGTCGGGCACCGACGGAATGACGGGCGTCGCGGCAGTCTCCACGGGCGCGGGTTCAAGTTTCGGCGCTGATGCTGGCTTGGGCTCGGGTGCTGGCGCGGGTGTCGGCGCTGCTACGGGAGCGGGCTCCGCTGCCGCCGTGGAAACCGGCGCGAGCTCGGGTTTGGGTTCCGTCAGGACCTCGGCGGATGGCACCATCGTCAGGGCGTAAGAAACGGATTCACCATCCCGGGCGCTCGCCAATTCCACCCAGCGCTTTCCGGCACGGCCCGTCACCCAGGCGCTTTCGGGATGCTCGCGGTCGCTAAACAGAATCTCAAAGCCGGACGTTCTTAGCTCTCCTTCCACCGTGGAGAAAGCTTGCGCAGCATTCATCGTAGGGCAAGCAAGCGTCAGCGTCTGCACGTTTCCCGTCAGCGACGTTTCCGCTTTCAGCGAGGTCCGCATGCCCACGGAATCCTCCAATTTCGAAGCGCAATCCACCACTTCGCATTGCTTCAATGGAGAAGGCACCTGCGACTGCCCGCAGGCCTCGGCTTTGAATTTCTCGCTGGAGCCATTCGCCGTGGACAGTGCATAAGCGGCGACACCATCTTCGGAACTTCCGCTCCAGCGCACCCATTGCGATCCCTTTCGGGCGGTCAAGATTGTGCTTACCTCGCTCTTGTCCTGCACGATATTTTGATAGCCCGTCCTGCGAAGCTGGGCATCGAAATCGTGCGCCAGCTTTTGGGTGTCCGCGAGCGGGCAGGAGTAAGAAAGCGCGTTAATATCGGCGTCCAATGGCGCGCCGCCGCCGCCATCGCCGGCATCGAACGGATCGTGATGCTTGGCCGAACATTCGACAATCACGCATCCTTCGAGGCGAGGGAAAAGCTTCAGATCGGCGCAACCTTCGGCGTCGGCCGCCTGGATGGCGCGGGGCATTGCAGCCAGTGTCAACAAAACGAAGACAAGTAATCTCATGGCGCGACGGAGATGATCCTCTGTACGTTCGGCAAAGCGCGCCGCCGGGATTAGTAGTGTCTGTGCCTGACGGCTTTCTTGGTGTTAAGGCGCAACGAAAGTACTAAGTGGGGCCGGATCTGGAACTGGGGCCGATCTAAAATTGCTACGCTGAAACCGGTGCCGCTGCTGAACGAATTGATCAGCGCCTTCCGCGCGCTCCGGCGCAGCCCTGGCTACACGTTGACCTGCGTCGCGGTTCTGGCGCTTGGCATTGGAGCCAACGCACGGGCGTCGCTTGCACGGTGGCGCTGCGCGAAGAGTAGCGGATTAATCCAGCTTCAATACGATCCGCATTTCCGTACTGGGTAGAAACCCCATGGATGCATATAAGGGACGTCCCGCATCACTGGCGTGAAGGATCACCGTACTGATGCCCTTTGCACGGCACCAATCGATGGAGGTCTCAACCAGTCTCCGCGCCAGCCCATTGCGACGGCTCTCCTGCTGCGTGTACACATTCAGGATATTGGCGCGCCACGGCCCTGGACCCAGCATGTGCGGAGGCCAATCCATCAGCCACAGGCCGAGGCCGGAAACGATATCGCCGGCGGAGTCCACCGCAAACCAGGCCAGGTACTCGTTGTCACGCATTTTCCGCGTAAGCCAGGGGCGAAAGGCGGCGCACATCCTGTTCATGGCCTCTTCGTCGCGATAGCCCATTTCGCTAAACATCGCTCTGCGATGCAAGACTACGGTTTCCGTATCGGCCAGCGTGCCCAGCCGGATTGAGAAATCTCCCATTTGAAATAGTTTAATGTGCGGCTGCCTGGAGCGTTTCCCAAACCTCTTTGCAAGCTTCGCCGCGATTAAGCGAAAATGGAGTCTCGCATGAATCATCTCGATTCGCACGCGGGAGGCCGATCTACATTGAGCGAGACGCGCGACGCTATCCTTGACTATCGCCGTTTGCTCAACGCGCTCGGCTCGCGCGCCCGGCGCATGGGTTCGCGAGACGCCGAAAGCGCCGCGCAAGAGACGCTGAAACGGTCGCTCGAAAACTCACTTTCACAGTCCGCGATCGAGTATTACTTCTCTGAGGAACTGCCGATGGACGCCGCGCCGCCCGCCTGGCCGCTCGATCAATTGATGGCTTGGCTGCATGGCGTGCTGCATTTCGTGGTTCTCGAAGAACACAATCGCGCCAGTAACCGTCGTGAGTTCTCTGTTGGATCGACCGCCGATGACAGTTCCCCAAATCGTCTAGAGCGCGCCGATCCCGCGCCCGATCAACTGGACGCGCTCATACAAAAGGAGCTGCAGCAGATTGTGGTGGAGTGCATGCCGGCGCTCGATTCCGATTACCGCCGCGTTTTGAAAATGCGCGCCGACGGATTGAAGTATGGCGACATTGCGCTGCGCCTGGGAGTAAGCGAAAACACCGTCGCCACGTGGGTGAGCCGAGGCATCCGGACGCTGGCGCAATGCGTCCGCAGGCGAACGCAGCCGCTGGGTAAATCGAAGCGCATGCCCGAAGCGGAATAGAGATGGAACCCGATCTCGACAGGCGGATCGATCGGTACGTGAATCGCGAACTGCATCCAGCGGCTGCTCGGGCGCTGGCTCACGAAGCGCTGGACGATTCTAATCTGTTCGACGAGTTGACTGCGGTCGCATTGGTGCAAGCAGCGTTGGAATCGCCCGCCACCACGGACCGGGCGTTGGCGCAGGCGGCGCTGGACGATGAAACTTTGTTCGACACCTTGGTAGCGCGCGGGGCGGTTGAAGCGGCGGCTCGCGCTCCTCGCAAACGTCCGGGCTTCAAGTGGGCGATAGCTGGGCTGGCGGCGGTTGCCGCAGGGCTGCTCACGTTCGTTCTCCTGCGGCCTTCGTCGCATCCTGTGCACCAACCGGCACAACAGGCGCGCGGCATTGTGGCAAAGCGAATTGCTGCATCGGCGATTTTGCTCACCAGCGACCTGCAACCCGCTCCATCGCACGACGCTTTAGTTTTTCGAGGGACAAACGGGGGCAGCCGTGCGCCGAAATCAGATGGCGTGATCGTCTCGATCGAAGATGGCATTGCTTCGGTAAACTTGGGGTCGATCGACGGCCTGGAACAGGGAACGGAACTCCCGTTGCCCGGCAATCCGCCAGGAGGACGCATCGTCGTCACGACAGTGTTTCGCGATCACGCCCGCGGCACAATTTCAGCTGACGCCGCAATGCGCGCAGGCGATCCGGTGCGCGTCCCATCCTCGGCGCATCTTGGCGCAATTCTGCAACAAGTGGACGCGCTCGCGGCAGGCGGCAATCTGAAAGCGGCGCGCGATGTTGCACAAGCAGCGCTAGCCGGTGGAACACCCGGCGAAACTCGTCCGCTTCTGGAGCGCCTTGCGGCGATTGAGTATCAAACCGGCGCACCCGATGCGGCCCGGGAACGCTACGAGGTGGCCGTCAACAATTTCGCGCAACCGCCGGCGGCTCGCTCCACCGAGCAGGGATCCACGCTCGCGAGCTACGGAGCGTTATGTCTGTTGAGCGGCGACGTGGATCAGGCTGCGGACCTGCTGCGCAAAGCTCTCGCGCAGTCGCCGTCGGCCTTTCTGAAGGCTGAGATTCTCAATAATCTTGGCGCGGTGGCCGAGGCGCAGGCTGACCCGGACAAGGCCGCAGGCTACTATAAGCAAGCTCTCGCGCAAACAACATCCAAATCCGAACGGGCGGTCATCGAAGCGAATCTCGCGCGCGTCAACAGTAGCAAGCGGCCATGAAACAACTCGCCGGTGTTTTGTTGCTGGCAGTATGTCCGATGCTGCTCGCGCAAACGCCCGGCTGGGACGCGCTCGATCAGCAAGTGGAACAGCTTTACCTGAAAGGTGACTTNNGGATGCCGCGTCCACGCCCAAGCAGTCCGGCCGCAGTCTCGATCGGCTCGGGTTTCTGTACTACAACTCCGGCAACTTAAAAGACGGTGAGGCGTTCCTCCGTCAAGGCTTGGAGCTGCGGCGCAAAGAACTCGGGACAGACTCGGTGGACTACGCCGAGAGCGCCAACGATCTTGCTCTCTTTTGCCGCGACACTCGCCGCTTCCCGGAGGCGCAGGCTCTCGCCGAAGAGGCCGTGGCGGTGCGATCGAAGGTGTTGGGCGAAAACGATCCGTTGGTCGCCGAGACTTTAGAAACGCTTGGATCTATTTACAGCGGTGAAGGTAACTACGAAAAATCGGCCGCGACGTTCGAACGGGCGCGCGCCATTTACGAATCCCACATCTACGCCAAGAGCCCCGCGCCGCCGGAGTATGGAACGCTGCTGGTGAATCTCGCGGGCAACTACCATCGCCTCGGCAAGTACCGCCAGGCCGAAGATGATTTCGCCACCGCGCTGGATGTTTTGCGCAAGACCATCGGCCCCACGCATCCCATCTACGCCACCAGCTTGATGGGCCCCGCGAATCTGGAAATGGAGCTTGGCAATTACTCGGCAGCTGAGAAGTATTACAACGAAGCGGCGCACTTACTGAAGGCTTCCTTAGGCGAGACGCATCCCATTTATGTTCAATTGTTGGACCATCGCGCGGTTCTGTACCAGGCGATGGGCAACCGCACCGACGCGGAATCCGGTTATCGAACGGCTCTCGATCTGCGCAAGAAAATCTACGGGCCGAATCACGTGCTGGTGGCCGCCACGCTCCGCAACTATGGCCGCCTGGTGTACGCGCGAAACGCGGAAGAAGGCGAGAAGCTGCTGCGCGAGGCAGTGGATATTTACGGCGCCGCTTCAGACCGTCCGGCGTTTGAATACGCGAATGCGCTGCTGACATTAGGGGAAGCCGAGCGCAAGCGTGGAGATCTCACGGACGCGCGCGCCAGTTTTCAGCAGGCTCGGGATATCGCGGCACAGGGGCTTGGCACGAAGCATCCCGTATACGCAAACGCGCTCGCGAGCCTGGCGCTGATTCATGAAGCGATGCACGAAGACGCCGAAGCCGAGGACCAACTGCGCGAAGCCATCGCAATGGTAACCGAGAGCGAGGGCGTGAATCATCCCGATCTGGCCCGCTACGCCGGCGATCTGGCCGCTCTCTACGATCGTCAGGGAAACTACGCCGCCGCGCTCCCGCTCTTTCGTCAAAGCTTCGAAATCAACGATCGCGTGTTGAGCGGCATCTTAAACGTGGGGTCGGAAAAGACCAAGGCCGAAGCTCTCGCCAATCTGGACGATCCACTCCCTGCCCTGCTCGCATTCCAGCAACACGCGGGCGTCCAACTGCCCGAGGCTCGCACGCTCGCATTCGAAGCGGTGGCTCGCCGCAAGGGCCGGGTGCTCGATCACGTGCGTGACTGGCGCGAAAGCCTGCGCGAAGATTCCGCCGCGGACGTTCGCGGTCGTTTAATCGAATGGCAAACGATGTTGGAATGCGAATCGTCGTTGACCACGGCGCTCGGTTATCGCGATTTGAAATCGGCGGTTGCCGGAACGTGCGCACTGGCTGATTATGGGCGTCTGCTGGCGGATTTGCGCACCAACTCGACCGATGCATTGGGCCGTCGCGCACTGACGGCACTGCACGATTTGAATCAGCGTAGCGACGCACTGGAAGCGACCCTTAGCCGGGATGTTCCTGGTTTCCGAGACTCCACACGTCCGGTGCGTATGGAAGATATGCGCGCGCGTCTCGGGCCGGACGAACTGCTGGTCGAAATCGTGGAGTTCGAAAAACATTACGGAGCGTTTTTGTTGGATCACGCGGGCAGCCTGCGTTGGGTGGATCTTGGTCCCGCGCAGCCGATTGACCAGGCTGTTCGCGACCTGATCGCGGGCGCTAACGACTGGAGCGTTTCGCTCTCCCGCCGTGAAAATCAAGCCGCTGCCTCGGCCGAAGGAACAGCGCACGAAGCCCTGCGGCAACTTTCGAAACAACTCGCTCCTTTGAGTTCGCTCATCACTACAGACAAAGCCACGACCGGCAAATCCACACGGCGTTTGCGAATCTCGCCCGATGGGATGCTGACGCTGGTTCCCTTCGCTGCCCTTTCGGACTCGAGCGGGCACGCGCTGATCGAGCGGTTCGCGATCAGCTACCTTACGGCAGGACGGGATTTAGCGTCGCCCGCGATTACGGAGCAACCCGCTGGACGCGCGGTAATAGCGCTCAGCCCGGGCCGCGAAGGTCCGGAACACCTGGATGGCGCGGATTTAGAGGCGCACGCGCTTCAGCAATTGATTCCCCGCTCCCAGCTTCTGGCCACGGGCGAAGCCACGGAACAAAATATAAAAGCGCTCCACAGTCCGGCGCTGCTCCACATCGTCGGCCATGGTTTGGTTCGCGGCAATGAAGACTGCGCGGCCGAGACTCGCGATGCCGCATGCACGCTATCGGGCCTCGATCCGGGATCGCGCGCCATGAATCTTTCCGCCATCGTACTGGAAGAAGCCTATGGACGCGGCGCGAAGTCGTCCCAAGACGGTCTGCTCACGGCGCTCGAGTTGGAAGCGCTCGATCTGCACGCATCCCAGATGCTGGTGCTCTCGCAGTGCCGCATGGCCGACGGCGTCCCATCCTCGGGCAATGGGATCTACGGCATGCGCCGAGCCGCCGCAATCGCGGGAGTCCAGACCTTCGTAGCCCCCCTGTGGGACGTTTCCGATTCCACCGAGCGCGCGCTCATGACTCGGTTTTATAAAGAGCTAAGCATGGGCCAAGGCCGCGCCGATGCATTGCGCGCCGCTATGCTGCAGGTGATGCGAACGCCGCAACAGAAAAGCTTCTTGTACTGGGCGCCCGTCATACTAACCGGCGATCCATCGCCACTCCCCCCGCAATTATTCCTGCCCTGATCGCTTTACTGCTGCACGGTCAGCATCGGGACATTCGCCGCTGGCGTGCCAACGGTTGCGAATACCTGGTAGGTGCCATTCGATAACGAAGCAGGCACCTGAAAAGACAATTGATACAGCCCGGCGAAGCCTGGCGCCAGCGCCGCTGCGTATACCGTGGCATTCACCAAGTTCACCTCGACTGTCGGCACGGTGATGGTGTAGTAGGTTTGATCCGACGGAACGATCATGCCCGCCGGAGGCACCGGATTGGTGGGCCCAAAGCCCGTGCCCCACAGAATAATTGTTTCGCCGGGTTTCGCCGGCACGGTGGTGGTTCCTGGAAAAGTTCCGTTCTTAACCGCCCAGGTGAAATCTTCGTGCGTGGCCACCACTTGATTGCCAGGGTTCCAGGTGAAGAATGCAGGCATGCTGGGCGTGTTAAATACCGTAGCGCCGACGCTCGAGCCAACGGTATTGGTGACAACCACCATCGGGAATTGGTCGGTCAGGTTCGACGGAGTGAGCACGTTGATCTGCGTAGGGCTGATGTAGTCCACATACGCGGGCAGCCCTCCGATGCTCACGCTCACTCCGTCCAATTTCGTAGGCAGCACGCCGCCTGTTACCGTCCAACTATCTGTGACGGTCGTGAAGTTGGTCCCAGTAATCGTCATCCAGGTATTGGGCGCCATTCCAATCGTATAACTGGCCCCATTCACAACGCCGTTGGTAGTCGAAATAATTGGCTTGGCCGAGGGCTGGCTGCTGGACGCAGTTACCTTGCGAATGGCAGCGCTCGTGGCGATATAGAGGTTTCCGGCAGTATCTAACGCCACGGCTGCCGGACTGATGAGCAACGCCGAGGTTGCAGGTCCCCCGTCGCCTTGAGTGGCTCCGCCTCCAGCCACAGCGCTCACCATGCCGTCGGTCTCCAGTTCCTGCACGCAATCAGCGGTCTTGTCGGCGATATACAGGTTTCCGGCAGTATCCACGGCGAAGCCATTCGCAGCGACATCGGCACTCGCTACCGGTGTGGTCGCCGGATTACACGTACCGAAGAACCCGTGCGCAGCCGTGCTGATAATGCCCGAACTGTTCACTTCACGAACATGCTCGGAATCGGCGATGTACACATTCCCCTTGCCATCCACCGCTACGTCGTAAACTTGCCCCAACTGGGCATTGGTCGCCAGTCCACCGTCGCCCGAATCGGAACCGGTGACGGCGCCGATGCCCGCAATTGTCGTGATTGTGCCGGTAGTGTCCACTTTACGGACGCGTTCGTTTCCGTAATCCGCGATGTACATGTTTCCCGCGCTATCAAACGCCACACCCGTCGGGGAGTTGAGGCCCGCGCTGGTGGCCGGTCCGCCGTCGCCCGAAAATGCCCCAATCCCGGTTGTGGTTCCGCTGCCTGCCACGGTCGAGATATTTCCGGAAGCGATATCCACCTTACGGATGCGGCTATGGATGTAATCTGCAATGTAAAGATTGCCCGCGCTATCCACGGCCAGGCCTGCGTGTGGACCCTGGAAACTGAGTGAGGCGCTGGTTGCGGGGCCACCGTCGCCAAGAGATGCCGGACTGCCGCCGCCCGCGAAAGTCGAAATATTGCCGTGCGTATCCACCTTGCGGACCACGCTGAAGATGGAATCGGTAAAGTAAATGTTTCCGGACTTATCCACCACGATCCCGTTGGCCGATCCAAGGGTCGCGCTGGTGGCCGGCCCCCCATCGCCCGAGTAACCGATGCTGCCGTTACCGGCAATCGTAGTAATGAGGCCCTGCGCATGGAGACTCGCCCCCGCGAAAACAATGAACGACGCCAAGAGACAACGACAGGCCATAAGAGTGTAATGAGGTTTTCCCCCGATTTACTTTCAGAATTACAGCGGAAGCTTCCCCCTCGTCTTGCCCGGCTCTTGCAATTGACACGCGCAGAAAGACAGTCCTGCCAGCATTTTCTCATTGAAGAA
>PKZC01000362.1 GCA_003132905.1 Bryobacterales bacterium
CGGCCCTTCAGAATCTTCAGTTCGCCCAGCAGCTTATCCACCACCCGTTCGCGCTGGCGCTTGTTGATCTCACGAGCGGCTTCCACGATCGGCATGCCGATGTTGTACTCGCGGGCAGTGGCCACCAGGGCCGATGTGTCCTTGCCGAAGCAAGAGCCGCCCCACCCGATTCCGGCCTGCAGGAAGCGTGTGCCAATGCGGGCGTCCAACCCGATTCCTTTCGCTACCTGGGTAATATCGGCGCCAACCTTTTCCGCCAATTGGCCAATCTCGTTGATGTAGGAAATTTTGGTGGCTAGAAACGCATTGGCGGCATACTTGATCAGTTCGGCCGAAGCAAGATCGGTGGAAATGAGCGGCACTGCGCCAACACCTTCCGGACGTGNNTGCCTTCGCGCAGGAATTCAGGATTGGAAGCCACCGAGAAGTGACCGTTGGCCTTACGCCCGTGGTGCTTCTCGTAGGATTCACGCACGATCGAGCCCACCCAATTACCGCTGCCGATGGGCACGGTGGATTTGTTCACCACCACCAGAAAATCGCCGTCGTAGTGCTGTCCGATGCCTTCCGCAGCCGCGCGCAGATATTTCAGGTCGGGACTGCCATCCGGGGACGGGGGCGTACCCACCGCGATAAACACCACGTCGGCATCCTTGACCGCACCCGCATAGTCGGTGCAGAACTGCACATTGTGCTGCGCCGCTGCCATCATTTCCGTCAGAAACGGCTCGTAGATCGGCGTCTTGCCGGACTGCAGCATCCCGATCTTCTTTTGATCGGAATCGATGCAAGTTACTTTGTGGCCCAGGTATCCCAGACACACGCCGGTGGTTAAGCCTACGTAGCCAGTTCCAATGATTGATACTTTCATTCCGTTTTGATCTCCTTCCCTACCGTAACAAAGAGAGTGCCGGATATCTAAGGACTCATAGTACTAATTTGGTTTCTTAGGGTACCGGAGCGCACAGCCTAAGGTCTTTGCCTATAAGAGAGTTCCGCCACGCATGTCCCTGTTACCAGCCTGAGAGTGAGAGACCCCTTTCGAGCAGCTTTTGTTTCCGGAAAAAACCCTTAGGGCTCCGACTGGCGCCGCTGTAGTTCAGCTGACACGCGCTGCTTGTCGAGAGCCTCATACTCGAAAGTCCACTGTAGGCGCACCTTCTGCGGGAAGTAACACATGCGATCGTCACAGGCTTGATAGTTCAGAACGCTATCCACCGTGAAGTGACCCGACCCATCCACCTTCGCCTTCAGCTTCTCCTCCGGCGGGATTGTAATGTCCCGAATGAGGCGAAAATGATTGGTGTAAGTAGGAACGGTTTCATTAATAGCCTTCAGGAACAGCTTCTCTGCGTGAGGGAACACTGGGGCGTGCGCCTGGGCCGTATCGGAATCCTCGATCTTCCAATCGATCGGGATGTAGTTATCTACGCCGGGTGCGTATACGTGAAGATTCTCTTGAAGGTCGATATCCACCGTCAGCGCCACGCGCTGGCCCGGGGCGACCCTTGAGTTGCTCGCGCCAATGGTCGCTGTGAGTTGCTTGCCTTCCACCTTACGCGGAGTTTCCGGAGGAGTCCACCCGAACTGGTGCACAAGAATGGCGGCCGACGTATAGCTTTGGCTGGCATCTTCTTCGAAATACTTGGCTGCAATCACGCCTTTAGCGTCCAGCACAAACCATCCAGGGCGAGCCGCGCCATACTGCGGGCTGCTGTGAGCCGCCTCTTCGTTCAAGACACGCAGGGCCCGAATGGCCTTCGAATTGGAATCGGAAAGCAAAGGAAAGTGGATTCCACCGCGTTCGGCAAAGCCCTTCAAAACTGCCGGCTTATCGGAGCTCACCGCGGCAATCCCCAGGCCCAGTTTGTGGAAGGCTTCCTGGTGCTGCTCCAGCTCTTGGATCTGGATTTTGCAATAGGGACACCCATCGGCCGATTGATAAAACAGGATGACTGCGCCCTTCGGACCTAGCAAGCTGCGCGAGCTATGCAGTTTGCCGCTTTGATCCGGCAGGCTGAAGGCGGGAAAACGCGAGCCGGCGGGTGGCCCAAAATCGGCGGCTGTAAGCGAACACAGCGCGACTAGCAGAAGGAATGGAATCTTGCGCACGATACCTATTATGCGCGCAAAAGAGCGCATATTTACCCTCCACACGTCACAGTGCATACTGATTATGATACTGGTACGGAAGGGCCCCAGGTACACTGATGGTTGTGAGACGTGGCCAGTTCATCTGTTCTTCCGCCATATTATTCCTCGCATCTTGTTGCACGGCATCCGCTCTCGACTATCAAATCCAAGCCAACATCCGTTACGACCAGTATCCGGAGACCGTACTCGACATCCTGCAGCCCAGCGCGCCATCTTTAGCCGACCGGCCCGGCGTGATCGTCATTCATGGCGGCGGTTGGGTGGGAGGCTCCAAAGAGGAGATGCTGGAAGAATACTGCCTGCCGTTCGTGCGTCACGGCATGGTGGTTGCGAATGTTGAGTACCGCCTGGCACCTTCGGGGCCAGCTCCGGCGGCGGTCAACGACGTTCTGAAAGCGGCACAATGGTTTAAAGAACATGCCGCCGGGTACAAAGTGGATCCCAAGAAGATTATCGCGGCTGGCGATTCCGCCGGGGGCCACCTGGCTTTGATGATTGCGATGACGCCCGCATCGGCCGATCTGGGGCCAGCCAGCAAAATCGCCGCCGTGATCGATTTCTTCGGCATCACCGACATTGCCCCTCTGTTGGCTGGACCCGATCAACGGGAATTCGCCGGGGCCTGGATTCCCCCGCAACCCGATCGCATGCAACTGGCACGTCGCGTCTCGCCGATCACGTATGTGCGCAAAGCTCTGCCGCCCATCTTAATTCTGCATGGCGATGCCGACCCCACCGTACCCTACGAACAAAGCGTGGCCCTAGCCAAAGCGCTGAAGAGCGCTGGCGACGACGCGACGCTGATTACGATACCGGGCGGCGGGCACGGCTTTACGCTGCAAGAGATGGATCAGCTGCGGCCTCAAATCTTCCTCTGGCTGAAGAAGCACAAGATCGGTTCGTGATCTGGATCAGTTCGCGAGCCGCTTCGCTACCACCAGCGTGATATCGTCGGCAGGCGGCGCGCCGCCCGTGAAGTCGTCCACCTTCTGGTTGATGGCGGTAATGATCGACTCCGCGGTTTGATCCCGTAGCCCTGCCAGCACTTGCGCCAGTTGCTCTTCACCGAATTCCTCATCCGCATTCGGACGAACAGCTTCCGTCACACCGTCGCTGAACAGCAGCACAGCATCGCCCGGATCCAACCGGCAGACGCCTTGTTGATAGGTGGCCATCGGCAAAATCCCAAGAATAAGGCCGGTGCCTTCGAGTTTCTCCACCGAGCCGTCGGCGTGTGCCACCAGCGGCGGATTGTGCCCGGCGTTGACATAGGTCAGCTCTCCGGTTTTCGGATCGAGGACGCCGATAAAGAAAGTGATAAACCGNNTCGTCGAACAGCACTTGCACGCGCGCCTGCAAACTGGACATCAACAGAGCGGCGGGCATTCCCTTCCCGGCTACATCGCCCACCAGCAACGCGACGCGTCCATCGGGATAGGGCAAGAAATCGTAATAGTCGCCGCCGACACCGCGGCAGGCCGCATTGTATCCAGCCAAATCCACTCCGGCGACTTCGGGCGCGGTGACGGGAAGCAGGTTGCGCTGGATTTCGGAGGCTTGCTCCAGTTCTTTGGCGTGCAGCCGCTCGGTCTGTTCCACTTCCGCCAGGCGCGTGTGCTCGATCCGTATGGCCGCGACGTTCGCCATCACGGTGAGCAGGCTGAGGTCCTCTTTGGTGAACTCTTTGATGAAGTGCGGCGAGTCCAGGTAGATCAGCCCGATCACGCGATCGTCGGTCTGCAGCGGCACGGCGAGCATGCTGCGAATCTGCTGCTGCACGATGCTCATGCGATCGGCGAAGGCCTCGTCCAGGCGGGCGTCGCGCACCAGCAGCGAGGTTTTCTCCCGGATCACTCGGTCGCGCACCATGCTGCTGATCCGGAAACCTTCGCCCAAGGCCGATTGCACTACCAGTTCTTTGCCTTCCAGCGTCATCAGTACGCCGCGCGTGGCGCCTACGGCCTCAACCGAAAGATTCATGATGAGCTTGAAAAGCTCCGCCAGCGGCATGTTTCCGGCCAGTTCGCGTCCGGCGCGAATGAGCGCGCGCATCTGCGGACCGCCTTCAATCTCCCTTTCCTGGCTCAGCACGCCCTTCAGGCTGGTGGCAACCGTAGTGGAAACAGATGCGGTAGGAGTTTGGCCTTCGATGAAGATGACCGTGTGGTCGATGGGCGGGGGCAGCGAGTTCTCGCCGAAATCGAGCGCAATGTGGCCCGCAGTCACGCGATCGTTCTTGCCGAGCGGATAAGGCGCGGTAATGCGGACGCCGTTGACGAAGGTGCCGTTCTTGCTGCCTAAGTCACGTACCGTCCAGGTATCGCCGTCTTTTTCCAGCGCCAGGTGCTGGCGAGAAAGTCCCGCGTCTTCTGGGTAGCACAACTCATTGGCGCTCGAACGCCCGAGCGTGTAGCGTTCACGCTCCAGCGCGAGCGGACGGGTTGCGCCGTCCGGCGTGTGGATCAGCAATTCTCTCGGTACGAATTTGGCTGCGACGCCAGCCATACTTATCTAGAGTAACTTAAAATGCAGTAGCCGTTGATGAAAATCTTAATTTACTATGTCGGCAAGCCGCGCGACCCGCACGCCAATGGCATGGCCGAAGAGTTCGTCCTGCGCACGACACGCTATGCGCGCTGTGAAATGCGCGAGATCGATCCGGCGCGCTTTGACCCTTGGGCCAAGCATCCCAGCGCATCGAAAATCTTGCTGGATCCCGAAGGTAAGGTGATGGATTCGCCCCGTTTCGCGAAGCTGGTGTCAAAGTCTGAGCAGGAAGCACGCGACCTGTTGTTCTTGATCGGCGGCGCCACCGGGCTTCCCGCGGCTTGGAAGGCGAAAGAAGGCCAGATGCTCTCTTTGTCCGCTATGACCATGCCGCACGAGCTGGCGCGCGTGGTGCTGGCCGAGCAGATTTATCGCGCGTTTACTTTGCTGCGCGGCCACCCCTACCCGAAGTAGCAAGCCGAAGTCAAACACGAACGCCCTCTTATACTGAAGTCTGAATGGCTTGGTTTACTCGAGACAAACCTTCGCTGAAACCGGAGGAAGGCGAGAAGCGCGTTCGCACCGAAGGGCTGTGGCTCAAGTGCGGGCACTGCGGTCAGATTGTTTGGCGCAAGGCGTTACAGGACAATCAACAGGTTTGTCCCAAGTGCGGCCACCATGAGCGGCTGGATGCGAGGTCGCGCCTCACGCTGCTCTTCGACGATGGGAAGTTTGAAGAATTCGATCAGCGCCTGGTCTCCACCGATCCGCTGAAGTTCACCGATTCGAAGACCTACCAGGATCGTCTGGCCGCTTCGCAGGAAGCCACGCACCTGCGCGACGCCATCATTTCCGCTGCCGGCAATCTAAAGGGACGGCGCGTCCACATCTGCGCGATGGAGTTGAAGTTTGTCGGCGGCAGCATGGGCACGGTGGTGGGCGAGGTGATCACTCGCGCCATTGAACGGTCGCTCGCTCAAAACATTCCGCTCATTATTATTTCGGCGTCGGGAGGCGCGCGAATGCAGGAGGGCGCCGTCAGTCTGATGCAGATGGCCAAGATCTCGGGCGCGTTGATGCGTCTGGACGAAGCGGGAATTCCCTATATAAGCGTCTTGACGGACCCCACTACGGGGGGCGTCACCGCAAGCTTCGCCATGCTGGGCGATCTGAATATCGCGGAGCCGGGAGCGCAGATCGGGTTCGCAGGACCCAGAGTGATTGAGCAGACCATCAGGCAAAAACTCCCCGCCGGGTTCCAGACCAGCGAGTTCCTGCTGCAGCACGGATTCCTGGACGCGGTGGTGAAGCGCGCGGAGTTGAAAGATTATATCGCCAAGGCTTTGGATTTCTTCCTGATGCCCGCGCAGCCTTTGCCGTAACTGCCTAGCGTATGAGATCGCAAGCTTCGCGCTCGCGTGTGTCCGTCCCGCGGCCTGCGCTCCAAACCTTCAACTGCTCGATCACCGCTTCGAGGAGCGGGCCCAGCGCTTCCCGCACTGTCGGTGTCAACTCAGCGCTCCACTCAGTGGATAGAGGCTGCACGCCGAACAGTACGATTTCCTCTGGCGACTCTCCCAACAGTTCGAGGGCGACCATTAGGTCCGCGAATCCGAGCTGGTGAACACTGGCTTTGCCGGGCAAATTCTGCAGCGCTTTTCCCTCCACGCGCAGCAGCGTTCCAGCGGGCTCGCCGACATCCAAAGCATCGATTACCAGGAGACGCTGGAATGCGGAAATATGTGGGAGCAGGTTTAATCCCAGCGTGCCTCCGTCCATGAGGACTGTATCGGTTGGAACGCGAGAGTCCTGTTGCAGGGTTTGGATAGCGTGAACGCCCAGTCCATCGTCGGAATGTACTAGATTGCCCAGGCCGAGAACAAGAGTTGTCATCTTCGAGCCGCGGCTTCGTCCTTTTCGGCTTCCTTCTCGATTTCTTCCACCGGGATCACTTTGTAGCCGATGAAGATGCTGTCCATCAGTCCGCGTGTTTCCACCCGTGAGACGAGCAAGCTCAGATACACGTGAAGAATGCCAAAAGCAACAAACACGTACATCAAGAAGAAGTGAATCAGCCGCAGGTATTGGATGCCAATCAAGCGGGGAATCCAACCCACCAGTACCAGCAGAAAGGCGTTGTGAAGCAGCCGCTGGTACATAACCAGCCCCGTAACGATTTCGACGAAGATCAGCGCGTAGATACCCACGTAAGAGAACGCCGCCATCTGGTTGTGGCCGATTTTCGAGACTGGCGTGGGACGCATGAAGCAGTAAAACTTGGTCACCTCCCACATTTCATTGAACCGGTCTTTGCTTAACGGGATGAATTGCCTCCAGCCCACCCACTTGTTGCCGCCAAAGAACAGATACACGCGCAGCAGGAACAGTGCAAGAAAGATCATCCCGAAAGTTTCATGGACGAAGCGGAACCAGCCCATCAGGAACGGATGTTGCGTCTGCCCGATGATGTACGGGTCATGAATGTAGTAGCCCGTCACCGCGAGCACGCCGATCGAAATTACGATCCCCCAATGGACCAGGCGCAGCGGATACTGCCATACGTACACGGGCGCGACGGGCCCGAACTGCCCGGGATAAATTCGTTCAGTGACCATGGCCTCCTCCTAACCTGCCTTGAGAACCGAATAATCGCGGCCCTGGGCATCCACCACGTGCACCGCGCACGCGATGCAGGGATCGAACGAATGAATGGTGCGCAAAATCTCGAGCGGCCGGTTCGGATCGGCCACCGGAGTGTTGATGAGCGACGCCTCATAAGGGCCGCGCTGGCCCTGAGCGTCTCGCGGTCCGGCGTTCCATGTGGTGGGAACCACGGCTTGATAGTTCTTGATGGCCTTGCCTTCGATTTCCACCCAATGGCCGAGCGAGCCCCTGGGAGCTTCGTGGAATCCGAATCCCTGGCTGGACTTGGCCCAGGTGCCCGGGTCCCACTTAGTCGTGTTGCAGATGGCGACCTTGCCGTGGGACATGTTGGAATCCAGTTGATCCACCCATCCCTCCAGTTGAGAGGCCATGATTTGAGACTCGATGGCGCGCGCGGCGATGCGGCCGAGCGTGGAAAACAGCACTGTGGGCGGGGCGTTGAAGTGTTTGAGTACACCGTCGACGGCCGCCTTGATTTCCTTTTGCCCCGCGGCATAACCGACTACCATGCGCGCGAGCGGCCCCACTTCCATGGGCAGGCCTTGGTAGCGAGGCGATTTCAGCCAGGAGTACTTCTTGTCGACGTCCAGAAATTCGTATGGCGGCTTGGGCCCTGAGTACTTGGGGTTGGTTTCACCATCAAAAGGATGCCTGGGTTTGTCGCCGTCGGAATATTCGTACCAGGCATGGCTGACGGACTCGGTAATCTGGGTGGGATCCACCGGGTGGACCTTTGAAATATCGCGGCCTAAGACGATGCCTCTCGGGAATAGAAAAGCGCTCGCGTCGGTTTGATCGCCCGAAGGATAGTCGCCGTAAGAAAGGAAATTGCCGACGCCTTCGCCCCGCGTAAACCAATCTTTGTAAAAGCCCGCAACGGCCAGCACGTCGGGAATGTAAACCTGCTCGACGAACTTCTTGGCTCCGCGCACCAAGTCACGGAGAAACCCGATTCGCTCTGGATTGATCACCGCGAACGGCTCGTTCGGATCCATGGCCGTCGACATTCCCCCCACCAGGAAAGTTTGCGGGTGCGGGTTCTTGCCGCCCAGTACAGCGTGGAGGCGGATGAAATCCTTCTGCCAACTGAGCGCTTCCAGGTAATGCGCCACGGCCATCAGGTTCGCTTCGGGCGGCAGATTGTAGGCCGGATGCCCCCAATAACCGCTGGTGAAGAGGCTGAGCTGGCCGCTTCCAACCAACGCTTTCACGCGATCCTGCACGCCTTTGAAGTAAGTGGCGCTGGATTTCTCGTAGTTGGAAATCGATTGCGCGAGCTGCGACGTTTTTGCGGGATCCGCCTTGAGCGCCAGGGTGACATCCACCCAGTCGAGCGCATGCAGGTGATAGAAGTGAACGACGTGGTCCTGCACCATTTGCGAGCCAGCGATCAGGTTGCGAACGATACGCGCGTTTTCGGGAACTTCGATCTGGAGCGCGTTCTCGACGGCGCGGACGCTGGCGAGCGCATGCACCACCGTGCACACTCCGCAGATGCGCTGCGCCCAAATCCAAGCTTCGCGCGGATCGCGCTTTTGCAAAATCAATTCGATACCGCGGAACATCGTGCCCGCGCTCCAGGCGTCCGATATCTTTCCGCCGTCCACCTGAGCTTCGATCCGCAGGTGGCCTTCGATGCGAGTGACGGGGTCAACGACCAGGCGCGCCATTTTGCTTCCCCTTTCCAGTCAGTACCGGCTCTTCGGGCTTGTCTGTGTCCCCAGGTCCCGGTGGCGGCGGACCGGGTTTGGGAGCGGGCTTGATCAACTGGATCAAGCCATGCGCGGTTACGCCTGCTACAGTGGCGGCCACCAACCCCAAACCGATTTCGCCGGCTGTAACTTCGACGCCGAATCCGGGGACGTTAGGCACGCGATCATAGAAGGGCGACATGGTATCCCAGAAGCGCGGCGAAGCGCACGCGATGCAGCCATGGCCGGCGCGCACGGGCCAACTGGTATGGTCGTTCCATCCCACCACGGGGCAGTTGAACGTCGCCGCCGGTCCTTTGCAGCCCATCTTGTAAAGGCACCAGCCTTTGCGATGGCCTTCGTCGCCCCAGGCCTGCACATAGCGGCCCGCGTCGTAGTGGGCGCGGCGCTCGCACTGGTCGTGGATGAGCTGGCCGTAGGCGAACAGCGGCCGGCCTTCAGGATCGAGCGCGGGCAGCTCATTGAAAGTGAGGTAGTGGACCAGGACAGCGGCCGTGTTCACCGAATTGTGCGGGCAGCCGGGCAGGTTCACCACTTTGATTCCGGGCACGGCTTCGTGCAGGCCAACCGCGCCGGTGGGATTGGGATTCGACCGGACCAGGCCGCCATCCCACGCGCAGGCTCCCACGGCGATGGTGGCTGCGGCGCCGCCGCAGACTTCGCGGGCGATGTCGAGTGCGGTCCGGCCGCCGATGGTGCAGTAGATTCCATCGTCAGCGGTGGGAACCGCGCCTTCGACCACGACCAGGTATTTGCCCTTTTCCTCGTCGACGACGCGTTTCAGGGCCGCTTCAGCATGCTTGCCGTAGCCGGCCATGATGGTCTCGTGGTACTCGAGCGAAAGGGTCTCGAGGACGATGTCCTCGATCGTGGGATGGGGGGAGCGCAGCATGGATTCTGTGTTGCCCGCGCAGTCCTGAAACTCCAGCCACACCATCACGGGTTTGCGCTTCTGGCTCAGCGCACTGGCGATGGTCTGCGCGTAACTCTTTGGCAGCGCCAGCGTCGCGGCCATGGTGCCGCAGAACTCCATGAATCGCCGGCGGGAGATACCGCGCCTTTTACATGTTTCCAGAACCGATTCCTCTGTGGCCATTCGGCCCTCCTGTCTGCCTTTCGGGACCTGGAGAATTGCAAACAGACCCTATCTTTGGTGAAAAACGGTTGTATGTGATTGCCATCACCAGAAACGCTTCCCGTGGTTACGCGCCGGCTTCGGACATTCAGCAACAGGAGGAACCAGCTTGCGCGTGACCAGCGTCACACGCGCTCGTGCCTGCAATCACAGCAACCCTATATAAGGTGGCGGGAGACTCTCCGGCAGGGAGGTTTTCCAAATGAAAACCCTCGACGAAGCGGTTTCCAGCAAGCGAACCTTTGTGGTTCCCGAAAAAATTCTGGTAGCGACCGATCTGGAAGATACCGAATATCTGCTCCCCCACGCCATGGCTCAGGCTCGGGCCTGCGGCAGCGCGCTGACCCTGGTCCATGTCATCCCGCCGGGCCAGGCGGTTCCGCTCGATGCCAGCGCCATTCCGTATCTGGACGTCGCTGAAATGAAACAGGCAGCGGAGCAAACCCTGCAGAGGTTGGCGGAGAAGGCGCAGGCCAACGGCATCGAGTGCGACATCGTTGTCACCGAGGGCAATCCGCGCGAGCGGATCGCAACCCTGGCGCGTGAAATGAATGCCGGCCGCGTCATCGCCGGAACCCACGGACGGCGCCATCTGAAGAAACTCCTGCTCGGATCGGTCGCGCACGAGATTCTCCGTTCGGCTCAGGTCCCGGTTTGTACCATCGGCCCCCACGCCCACGAGGCGTCCTCGTTCGGCGCGCCGCGGAAGATCCTGCACCCGGTATCGCTGTGTGCGGGCTACGAAGGCAGCGCGCGGATGGCCATGGAGATGGCGCAGTTCTACCGCGCCGACATCGTGCTGCTGCACGTTCTGTCGCGCAGCGTGCAGAACCAGCCCGACGCGGATCGCGTGGTGGAGTGGACCAAATCCGAGATTCGCAGGATCGTTCCCGACGAAGCGGAACTCTGGACGCACACCGCGGCGCAGGTGGAAATCGGCGATGTGGTGGAAGAGGTGCTGAACGTCGCCACGGAGATGAGCGCCGACCTGATCGTGCTGGGTGTGAACGCGGACGTGTCGTTCTGGCCCATTCACGGCGACGACACCGTCTACAGCATCATCGCCCAGGCCAAAGTGCCGGTGTTGAGCATCCGGCATCTGCCGGGGACGGTGATTTAAGCCCCACGCTGAAGGCAAGCCTCTCCCCGGACGGGGAAATACCTGTCTGCCGAACTGCTGAAAATCATCGCCCGCCAGGACTGTTTTTGTGTTCGGGCATGACTTCACGGCTTGGGGAAAAAGGGGCTGTTTTTGAAAGGGCAACAGCTTCAACTGTGCCGTAAAAAGCTGCAGAATGACTCCGGCTTTAGCCGCGGAGGGAAGATTTCTGCTGCTACCGGCATTTGTCCGCAAGCTGTTGAGTCGTGCCGCGAGTCGCTCCGGGTGAATCCGGGCCTTCAGCCCCTGAGATTCAGCCGCCGTGAAACTTCCGGGCTAACGGTGATCCAGCCCGCAAACCGCCCATGCACTCTGTCATCCCGACGCAAAGCATCGCGCAGCGGAGGGATCTGCGATTGCTGTTCCCTTCCCCGATGGCCCGTCCGAACGGATTCGTCGGCAAGCCAGAAGTAATACCCAGGTCTTTCCAGACCGCGACAAGCAGTACGCTCCGCTCTTCCGGGAGCGCTTTGAATAATCGAAGAACTTCGCAACCGCAGTCAGCGCCTGCATATTTTCACTGGAATTGACAAGCAGATGTTAGCAAGCGCGCAGCGATGGAGCGACATTGGAAGTGCATTGCGGGAGGACATTAGTAACCTTGCGATTGCTTCCGCTGCATGCGATTCTCAGAAAACTGTAATGACGTTAACTCATGCCCACTGTCACGCATTCGCAGCCGGCTTTCTTCCGGTCTGTTTAGGCTTCAGGACCATTGCGCAGCCTACAGGCTCGCATTTCATTCTTCGATAGCGTGAAGTTGGCATATATAGGGTGGCGCATGACCCCTTCTATGTCGAGAGTTTAAGAGAGGTGGCTTCTGTGCGTACCCTGCAAAGAGTTGGCGTTTTTCTAATCCCCGCAGTCGTTCTTTTCTGCGGGTGTGGTCACAACGGCGTCAAGGCGCCAACGACGCTCAGCTACACCACGGCCACGGCGGTCTACACCAGGGGTGTACAGATTACGCCGGACAGCCTCACCAACAGTGGCGGAACGGTTACCTCGTACAGCGTGAGCCCGGCCTTTCCGGCTGGGTTAGCGCTGGGCCCGAGCACGGGCATCCTAAGCGGAACTCCGACAGATGTGGCAGCCTCGGCCAGCTATACAGTCACCGCTTCCGACTCGGCCGGCAGCACCACCGCGGTGTTGAGCATCACGGTGAACGATCAATCGCCTTCCGCGCTTAGCTACTCCACAAACCCGGCGATCTACACCGAAGGGTTGCAGATCGCGCCGGACAGCCCGACGAATACCGGCGGAACGGCGATCTCCTGGGCCGTAAGTCCGGCGCTTCCGGAGGGCTTGAGCCTGAGCACGGTCACGGGGATCGTCAGCGGAGACCCGACATTGGTGGCAGCCGCGGCCAACTACACGGTAACGGCAACCAATTCAGGCGGCAATACGACCGCGGTTCTGAACATTGCAGTGATGGCGCCTACGCTCTCTGCGCCGCAGCCCATACCCAATGTCGGCCAAATGATCACGCCGACGGCGCCCTGGGATTCCACCTTCGAGCCGCTGATACCAGGCGCGGCTGTCCTGCCCCAATATCCCAACTGGCAGGCAGGCCAGGCAGTCACCACGGTAGTCAGTCCGGATGGCCATACACTCCTGATTCTCACCAGCGGGTACAACCGCATCTACCAACCGCTGGGCGCGCTCGGCGACGGCTACGGCGTCAACTACGATGGCACTGCCTATGACTATCCGAACTCGAAAGAGTATGTGTTCATCTACGACATTTCGCAGGGCACGCCTGTCTGGAAGCAGACCGTGACCATTCCCAACTCCTACAACGGGATTGTGTTCGATCCAACAATAGATACAACTTCGACCGACACAAACTTCGGCAGGAGCACGGCATTTTATGTGTCCAGCGGCAGCGGCGACTATCCATTTGAAAACCTCGCCGGCGGTTCGAATCCTCCCCAAACTGCAACTGACATTCCCACCCCCAGCAACCCCAACAACCTCGGCTACACCGGCAAGGACAATGTGCATGTCTTCACTTTGAGTTCCAACGGAACTACATGGTCGGAGCAACAGGAGCTTGTCATGCACCACGGCACCGGCTGGGGGCTCGCCGTTTCCTACTCACCACCTCTCACGGCAAATGGCTCGATCTTCGAGCAGGTTTGCGCAGCCGGCGNNTGTTGCCAATTACGACAATGACTCGATCTCGGTCTTCATCGGAGGCCTGGGAAACTGGACGAAGATGCCGGACATCGACCTGCGCCCCGGCGACGGAACCCCCACGACCATGGGCACACCGGGCGGCGAATATCCGTTTTGGGTGCAGATTCAGGGGACGGGAGAGAATCCGACGGCGTATGTGTCGAGCATTCGCGACCGCGAGATCGATGTGGTCAGCCTGGGCTCGACAATGAAAGTCACAGGCCGGATACCGGTCGTGGGCGAACCGATCAAGATGACGATGAACAAGGCCCAGACCCGCCTGTATGTCGCCGAGGACTTGTCGGACACGATTGACGTCATCGACATATCGAGCACCAGCGCAAAGAATGGGACAGCTCCGATACTGGAATCCATCAAGGTCGCCGCAACCCCGGCTTTAGCGACTTCTTACCCGGTAGTGAAGAACTTTACGGGTGCGAACACCAACAGCGTGACCCTCTCCCCGGATGAGTCGCAGCTCTATGTGACCAATGGCAATTTGAATGCTGTCGCCGTGGTCCAATTGACCGGAACGGATAACAACGACCAGGTTACCGGTCTGATTCCAACCGGCTGGTACCCCAATTCTGTCAGCTTCGGCCCTACCGTCAACAGCCCCAATGGTCATTGGGTTTACGTGGTCAATGGGAAGTCGCCAACCGGCCCGAATCCTGGCATGTGCTATCGCGCCGCCGGGCCACCACGCAAGAACTGTACTTCTTCGCAGGAGTACAACCCCCAGCTGGTCAAAGCCGGCTTCCAGATCTTTCCGCAGCCCACAGTGGCGCAACTGTCGACGCTCACCGCGCAGGTCGCCATCAACGACCACTTCTCCGCAACGGAGAGCAACAGCGATGCCACGGTCATGGCGGCCGTGAGAAGCGGCATTCAGCACGTCATCTACATCATTAAGGAGAACCGGGGCTACGACCAGGTTCTGGGAGATCTGGAAGTCGGCAACGGCGACCCTGCTTTGACGGAGTTCGGCGAGGCGATCACGCCGAATCAGCATCAACTGGCGAGAACCTTCGTCACACTCGACAACATGATGGCCAGTTCTGAAGTCAGCAACGATGGCTGGCCATGGAGCACCTCGGCTCGCGCCACCGATGTGATCGAACGCCAGGTCATGCCCTTTTATGCGGGACGCGGCCTCAGCCTCGATTACGACGGTTTGAACCGCAATGTGAACGTGGCCATTCCCACCGTCGCAGGCCGCCAGGCAGCCGATAGCCTTACGCCGGCGGACGGGAATTTGCTGCCCGGGACTACCAACACCGCAGCGCCGGATGGACCGGATGGACCGGATGGACCGGGCGATGTGGATTACAGAGGTCAAGGCTATCTGTGGGACGCAGTCCAGCGAGCCAACCTCACGGTGCGCGACTATGGATTCTTCGTCGACCCAACCACCTATTTGTGCGTAAAGCCGACTGCCTGCACGTCCCCAAACCTGACCGATCCGTTCTCATCCAAAACCCAGGTGGCCTTCTCCCAGAGCGTTTCCCTTACCGCATTCACCGATCCATACTTTCGCGGTTTCGACAACGGGTTCCCGGACTATTACCGTTTCCAGGAGTGGCTGCGCGATTTCAACGCCAACTACGCTGCGGGAGGTCTGCCGTCTTTGAGCCTGGTCCGCTTCATGCACGACCACACCGGAACCTTCAACGACCCCGGCGGATTCGGGCTGACCACTCCGGAGTTGCAGCAGTCGGATAACGACTACGCGGTCGGAATGCTGGTTCAGACCATTGCCGACAGCCCCATCTACGCCAACAACACGCTCATCTTTGTCATCGAAGACGATTCGCAGGATTCCGGCGACCACGTCGATTCCCACCGCACCATCGCCTTTGTGGCCGGCGCCTGGGTGAAACAGGGCGCGCTGGTCTCAACCCAGTACAACACCATCAACTTCGTGCGCACCATGGAAGAAGTTCTGGGTGTGGGGCCGATGAATCTGAACGATGCGTTGGCTCAGCCCATGGCCGACATCTTCTACTCCACGCCGCACGCGTGGAGCTTCACGGCCACCGTCCCGGCGGGTCTCTACCCTCCGAATACGAACCTGCCGCTCACCCCTCCGGTCGGCCTTGTCGTGCCCAAACCAACACACACGGGACAGTACTGGGCGCGGGCCACCAGGGGCATGGACTTCACCGCGCAAGACCGCATGGACTTTGCGGTATACAACCGCATTCTCTGGAAGGGCCTGATGGGCAACAAGCCTTATCCCGCCAGGCCGACCGGAAAAGATCTGCGCCAGAATCGCGAGAAACTGCTGGCGCGCTACCGGCTGTCCCTGAAGCAGGATGCGGAGCAGGCACAGAAGGCGAGCACCAACTGAAGCGATAATGCGGCCATGCACGGAGGGAGATTCCGGTCGCAACGCGGAACTTTTCTCCGTGCATGGACCTCTCCGAAGGCCTTCTGCATTGCGCTCACCTCGATTCCCCCGAGCGAGCCTGCCCTGACCTGAAAATGAGACCGAGGACTTCCGGGATCCCAGGTGCATGGCTTTTGCGGG
>PKZC01000272.1 GCA_003132905.1 Bryobacterales bacterium
AGGAACTTCTCACATTGCGCCGACACGTGTCCAATTGCCCGGCTGACCAGCTGCGGTTCTTGATAACATAATTTCCAGCTCCACAGCGCATTCCGAAAGGTGTTTTTATGGTCACGATCATCGTCAACGGAGTCCGGCGCGAGGTTCAGTCGCCGGCCGATACGCCACTACTTTATGTCCTCCGCAACGACCTCGAGCTGTCCGGCCCGCAGTTCGGCTGCGGACTGGCGCAATGCGGGTCCTGTTCGGTCCTGATGGATGGCAAGGAAATCCGCTCGTGCGTCACGCCTCTTTCGGCCGCCTCCGGCAAGGAAGTCACAACGCTCGAAGGGCTGCCCGCACGATGGGCTCAGCAGAAGGGCTTGTCCAAGGCCGACGCCGAGAAGACTCTGCACCCGGTGCAACAAGCGTGGATCGAAGAGCAGACGCCCTTGTGCGGCTTCTGCCAGAACGGCATGATGATCAAGGCCACCGAGTTGCTGGAACAAGCGCCCACCCCGACCGTCGCGGAAATCAAAGCGGCGTTCACAACCTCGGGTCCGTCGCCGCATCTGTGCCGCTGCGGCAGCTACACCGCCATCATCGAAGCGGTGCGGCGCGCCGGCATGATCATGGCGGAGAGGAGCTAACCCGATGGCGATCTCCAGCGAAAAACCAGTCAACGTTTACGGCGCCACTCTGACGCGCCGTGAGCTAGTGCAAGCGGGTGGGGCTCTGTTAGTGGGCTTTGGAATTGCGGGCGCCGCCGTGCCCAAGAAAACCCTTAAGACCACCGGCTCCAAGAACACGCTTGATCCCACGCTCCCCAGCTCCTGGATCGAGATTCATCCTGACAACACTATCCTGATTCGCACCGGCAAAAGCGACTTCGGCCAAGGCACAACGTTCACGGCCTATCGGCAGATCGTGGCCGAGGAGCTGAACGCGCCGTTCGAGGCCATCACTACGGTGGTGATGGGCGACACCGATCGCACGCCGGACGGCAGCGGCGCCTTCGATTTTCTCGGCCGCGGCACGCCGAATGTTCGCAAGGCAGCGGCGTATACGTACCAGGCTTTGCTCGAACTCGCCGCCCAGCGGCTGGGCGTTCCGAAAGACCGGGTGTCGGCCAAGGACGGCGTTGTATCCGGGGGCGGCAAGAGCATGTCGTACGGCGAGCTCGTGAAGGGACAGCAGTTGAAGCTTACGATTCCCGTGATGGGCGACCTCACCAGCCCCATGGGCTTGACCGTCACCGGCGAGCCGCCCATGAAGCCGGTCAGCGAGTACACGATCATCGGGAAGCCCTTCAAGAATAGTGTCATCACCTCCAAAGTCAGCGCGCGCGAGCAATGGGCCACCGACGTACGTCTGCCCGACATGCTGCACGCGCGGATGATTCACCCGAAGACGCTCGGTTCCACGCTCGTTTCCGTGGGTGAGCTGGACAAGAGCCGTTTCCCGAACGCGCAGGTGTTGGTCAAGGGTAATCTCGTGGGAGTGGTTGCGCCCACCGAGTGGGAAGCGATTCGCGCCGCGCAACAGGTGGCCGGCGTCACGAAGTGGACCGACTGGAAAGGTCTGCCTGGCGACGCAAACTTATTCAGTCACCTCAGAAAATCTGACTGGACAACCACCAAAGTTACCAAGGGCGATAAAAGCCGGGGCGACGTGCCTACGGCCATGGCGGGAGCCGCCAAGAAGCTCTCGGCCACCTACGAGTTTTCGTTTATGAAGCATGCNNGCCGATCGGGCCGACCATGGCGCTGGCTGACGTGAAAAGCGACGGCTCGGTGCACATCTACACGCACAACCAAAATCCCCAAGCGCTGCGTGGCGAAATTGCCCAGATGCTTGGGATCACCATCGATCGCATTGTCGTACGGACATTCGCCGGTCCCGGCCATTACGGGCGATCGAACGGCGGGAACGCGGGTGCGGAAGATGAAGCGGTGATTTTGTCGAAGGCGCTGGGGCGGCCCGTCCGCGTGCAATGGATGCGCCCCGATGATTTCCAGTGGTCCACGCAATCGCCGGCGTCGTTGTCCGACGTCGAAATCGCTCTCGATGCGAACGGTAAGATGACTGCGTATCAGATCGACCATTACATGCCTGCCATGCAGGACGACCGGCCGGTGGGCGCGGTGCTCGCAGGTTTGCCGACTATGGCCGCTCCGAGCGAGAAGGGCGTGTTCATCGGCTCGACCGTCAATGACATTTCCGATCCATGGATCTATGACGGCGTCTCCGTTCTGATGGAGCGCGGTCATGGGACTTACCAAATAGGGCAGAAGGAATCGCCCCTCGCGATCGGTCTCCGCGATCACAGCATGCGGACGCCGGGACAGTTCCAACAGAATTATCCGCGCGAGCTGGCTGTCAGCGAAGCAGCAGCGCTAGCCGGCGCGGACGCCATCCAGTTCCGCATCGATCACGCGACCGAGGAGCGTGCGATTGGCGTTCTGAAAGCGGCTCGCGATGCATCCGGATGGGAGACGCGACCGTCTCCGGTTCGCAATTCTGTAGCGACTGCCGATCAGCCGCTGCGGGGGCGCGGCGTTTCGGTAATGTTCCGGTCGGGAACCTATTGGGCTTGTGTTTGTGAGATCTCCGTTACTCCGAGCACCGGCGTGATCAAGGTGGAAAAATCCACCATCGCGGTGGACCCCGGCATCGTCGTCAACCCGCTGCAGTTGAAGCGGCAAGTGGAAGGCGGAGCCGTGATGGGCATCAGCCATGCGCTGCTCGAAGAAGCGAAGTTCGATGAAAGCGCGATCACGGCGCGCGATTGGCTTACGTATCCGATCCTAAAGATGGCTGATATTCCGGAAATCAAAGTCGTGCTTCTGCACCGGCCCGAGGTGGGCGCGTATGGCGGTGGATCGGAGGCAGCGAATGCGCTGGCTGCACCGGCTATCGCGGCGGCGCTTCATGACGCTACGGGAAAGATCGCGCGCCGTCTTCCGTTGAAGCCGGATTACGTGCAGGGACTTTTGAAGGCGTAGGCTGCCAGGTTCGAGCCCAAGACCCGACCAGAGATTAGTTCCGCGGATTCTGCCTGGCGATGGACAGGGAACCTGATGACGCCGCTTCAGTCCGCTAAGAACAATTATCGGTAGCCATGGGACAGTTAAGATTGCCGGTCGTCGGCGTCACCGCGCCCAATCAAGACATCAATGACGATTTGTTGGGCCAAGGCCAGCGCCCGATCGAGGTCCGTTCCAGTGTCGGCCAAGTTGAATGTATTCGAGTGGAATGCGCCGAGCGGAGGCGAAAAGCACCGGGTAGCTATCGCGCGAGACTTGATCTCGGATTCCCCGCCGCAGCAAGCGATATACTGAAGCCAAGTGGACTCATCTCGGCGGTTCGTTTACCTTCGCGCCATATTCGAGCACCATCCGGATCAGCGCGGGCTGGCTTTCCGCCGCAGCCCCGTGGAAGCGCTCAAGATCCTGCTCAAAGCCGGTGCGGATGTCAATCGCCGCGCCGCTAAGGGACAGACCGCCATGCATGCCGCGGTACTGCAGGGATGGAACGCCACCATTCAGTACCTGGCCGAGAACGGCGCGGCACTGGGAACCAAATTTCGCGATGGCAAGACTCCGCTTGATTTCGCAAAATGGCAACTACAAACCCGCGTTCGGGGGCGGCGTCAACGCACCCCCGTCCTCGTTTCCGGAAACGGCGAAGCTACTCAGGAACTGATCGCCAAGTCGGCGGCCTCACGGCCCTGGCTAACGATGTGACTATGTCTCGAATTCTGACATTGTACTCACTTCTTCTTGCCGCGGTGCTGCTGACAGCCGCGAATCCAACTTGGGCCGCGGATCTAACTTGGAAAGATAAGCCGGTTTCGCAATGGAACGTGGACGACGCGAAACAGGTGCTCACCAATTCTCCATGGGTCAAAGTAGGCACGCCCCAGAATGTGCGCGATTTGAGTCCCGACGAGCGGCGAGAAGGCGGGAACATGGAGGCCGGGATCGGCAAAGGAGTCGGTTTAGCGGGGCTTGGGATACTCGGGCCGCGCAGACGGGCCGAAGCCATCGCACGCGCCCACTATAAGCCCACGCCCAATGCGGTGGTGGTTCGATGGGAGAGCGCGGTTCCCGTCCGCACCGCCGAGCAGAAAGCCGGTGAGACCGATGTTCCCACCGTGGACAAGGATCATTACGCCATCGTAGTCTACGATATTCTTACTCCCAAACGATGGAATCTGGCAAGCGAGCTAAAGGGCATCGCCTATCTGAAGCGCGATACAAAGAAGGACCTGAAGCCCTCGCATGTCGAGATTCTGCGCAACGACGACGGAACGGCCACCATTGTCTATTTGTTTCCGCGTTCCGTGGAAATTACCAAGAAAGACGGAAGGCTCGAATTCGTGGCGCAGATCGGACGGCTTTTCGTCTCCCAGTTCTTCTACACCTGGGAGATGCAACTCCAGGGCGAACTGGAGCTCTAGCGGACGGACCGCATCCGCACGCGATTTTGGTACATCCTGCTCGCCACATAAGATACACTGACGCCCATGGCTAACGATTGGCGCCGAGTAGGCCATTATATGGCCAATAGCACGATTAACTTTCCATAGCGCCGTCGGGCGGCCTCATGGCAGACGAGATGAACTTACTGCAAGAACAATTATCGGTAGCCATGAGACAGTGAAGCTCGCCCGTCGGCATCACCGCGCCCACTCAAAACATCGATGACGGTATGGGGAATCTTCGCATCGATCGGCTCGCCATTTATCAGCCGCCCATTCTTGTCGTCCGGTAGTCAAACCACTCCTGGGTATGCGGTACAAGCCCGCTGCGATCAGTCAAACACGCTTCGAGTTTTCGCAGGCGTGCTTCTAGTCGTGACATCTCAATTTCGGCGCGGGAGAAACATCTCTTTGCGCTCCCTCATAAGTAGCGAGTGCGTAGGATACGGTCGGCAACAGTGCGACAGCCGGCGAAGCTCTCTGGAGGGAAGCTGAGGGGCTCGTAGCTTGCTCACAAGCGGCGGAGCCTCGCTTCAAAGGATTGCCTTCACCATGGGCTCGCCCGCTTAAGTTCAGAGGCTAAACGTCCCTCGCGAGCGGCTTCATCGCCGTGATCGAGGCCATTCGCATAGCGCTTCGTGAGTTCCCTCTCCGCGCCGGCGGGAGTCGCTACCGTTTTCGGTCCCAGTGGTTCAACACCGCGCCGAGCACGGGTATCTGGTCTTGTTGCAGCCGCACCGTGGCCGCCTTGGCGGACTTTCGATTGCTGCCGGATTGCACCACCAGCAAAACACCGTCGGAAATGCGGCCCAGAATGCGTGCGTCCGGCAGGTCCCGCATGGCGGGCGTGTCGATGAGAATAAAATCGAACGCTTCTCTCGCGTGCGACATCAGCGCAGCCATGCCGTTGGAGTAAAGCAAGTCCAAAGCTCCCGACTCGCGCGGTCCGGAACTGGCCAGCCACACGTTGGGCACCCCCGTTTGCTGCGTCACGTAGGGCAACAGGTCGGAATTGTCCGCGTCGTTGCGAAGGTCGCCGAATCCAAAATTGTTCACCTGGTTGAAAATGCGGTGCAGTTGCGGCTTGCGCAAGTTGCCGTCGATCAGCAGGACCCGGCGCTTGAGCTGCGCCAGCGATATCGCCAGGTTGGTGGTCACCGTGGTTTTGCCTTCGCCGGCTTTGGCGCTGGTGATGGCGATCACCTGTGGGGACCGTCCCGATTGCTTAGAGAGCAAGATGGAGGTGATTATGGCCCGGAACGAATCCGAGGCTGCGGACTTCGGGTGGTGCACGGTATTTTGCGCCGTCTCAGCCACCGGGTCCGCCCCCCGGGCTTGCAGCCGGCGGTGAGTCCAGGAAGGTTCTGCCCAACCATCCGGCACTATGTCCATCTTGGGAATGGCGCCCAACTCCGGGATGCGCAGATGAACCTGCAGATCGCCCGGATCCTGAAAGCGAGGGGCGATGCGCTCGCGCCCAGAAGTGAAAACCAGGCCGATCAGCAGTCCCAATGTTGTGCCCCACAATAGATGCAGCGGCACATTGGGCTTGTAGGGACGGCGCGGAACCCGGGCTTTATCCACCATGCGCGCGTTGCCGCCGTGTATCTCCGAAACCAGACGAGCTTCGGCGGCGCGTTGCAGCATGGCGCCGTAGAGTTCCTGATTGGTTTCCACTTGGCGCTTGAGACTTCCATACTGGGTAGCGCTTTCGGCCTGCTCCGATACCTTGCCGATCTGTTGGTGGTAGCTATCCTGTAACAGCTGCTCGCGGCGCACTGCGGCGCTATAGGCGGATTGAATGCCCAGTAATATGGCTGCTTTCTCGCTGCGCGCGGCGGATTCCAGCGCGCTGATCTGCGCATCCAGCCGCTTTATGCCGACAAAGTCCGGTGTGTGGACGGTGGCCAGATCCGCCCGCTGCCGCCTGAGATCGGTCAACTTCGTGGCGTAATCATGCAGCGCGCTGCCCGCTGGAGAAGTGACGGATCCGGCCGGCGTCTTCACCGCCGTTTCCATGCGCGCCTGCTGCACGATGCGGTTTTCCTGCGCCTTGGAGAGATTTTCCTGAATCTGCCGCAGCCGATCCTCGGCGGGCGAATGTTCCGCGCTTGTCACCACCAGGTCCGCGGAATGTACGTAGGCCTGCAGGCGTTTCTCGGACCGCTCCAGCTGCGCTCGCAGCTCGTTCAATTGGCGGTTCAGCCGGATGGTGGTGCCCTGCGACGTGTCCTGCCGCGATTCGGTATTCAAACCCATGTACTGCTTGGCCAGTTGGTTGACAAACGCGGCGGCGTATTGCGGGTCCTTGCTTTCGTAGGCCAGATCCACGATCGTGGCTTGGCGCGATTCCCGCACCTCCAGGCTTCGTGCGGCGTTGTCCACCATCTCGTCGCGTGTGAGGGGCCGCGCATGCCGGACCCAGTGCAGAGGAGACCACCAGGCCTGTGGTTGTGTTGCGGGCTGCGGCTTGTCTTTCGCCGGTTGATCTTGCGCCAATTGATCGAGCGCCAGTTGATCGAGCACGCTCTCGATGAGGCTGTTGCTCTGCAGAATGCGCAATTGAGTTTCGAGATTGTTCGAGGTGGGAGAGGAATTCTCGTTCTGGATCTCAATACTTGCCACCGCGCGGTACATGGGTGTTTGAATCTTGGCGAGGCTAAAGGCCAGCAGCAAGCCGGCGAGCGTGGTGGCGAGCAGCAGACGGTAATGGCGGCGAATAAATGCGCCCAAACCCAGGACGGCGGACTCTTGCACCGGAAGGGGTTCCCCATTGCGCGGCGGAATCCCTACATAGATGGGAGTCGCAACGGTGGAGACAGTCCGCGAGCCAGTGCTTCTGACAATGTCCGTGGAAGGTGAGTAAGTGTCCATAAGAGTTAGCGGTCCCGGTTGACAACGCCGGCGGCCATTCGCGGTGGCTCTTTCAAACGATAGAATGCCACTATCTCCCCAACAATAGTTCTGTAGTCCTGTTGGTACTAAAGGGCGCTTTTATGTGGCGGGGGGGAATAGGCTTGGACCGCCTGTTATGTACCGTTTTCGGTATCTTCCGGCAACGCCGTTCTTCGGGGCCGTCTTAATCTTATGATTGCGTTAGGGGCGCTCCGTACAACGCGACTACCCCGCACGTTGGATTCCAGCGGCACGGATCCAAAAGTTTGGCTGAACAGGTAAACTTGCCAGTTTATCTGTGTTTCTGTGATATCATGGGATCGTCATGCCGCGAAAGACTCTGGAAATCGCCGTCATCGATTTCATTCAGGCTGTTGGTCTGCTGGTGCGCCGAGTGCGCGCGGCGGCCGCCTCTCACGAACTTTCGCTGACCGAGTCCGCCGTCCTGGCGCGCCTGGCAAAGGACGGGCCTGCAACCACGGCCGAGCTGGCGCGAGCAGAAAGCATGAAACCACAGTCAATGGCAACGAGCATTGCAGCGCTTGAAGAAATGGGCTTGGTGGAGCGTAAACAGCATCCGACCGACGGCCGCCAAGTGAACATTGAGCTAACCGGGAAAGGCGTGTTTATGCGCAACACTGTCAAGGATGCGAAGCGGACATGGCTGGCACAAGCCATCTCGCAACTTGACGAACCGGATCGGGAAACTCTGTTCAAAGCTGGCGAGATCATCAAACGATTGGCGGAAAAGTGAGCAAGCCTGCTGTAACAGATCCGCTGGAGCAGGAAGCCTCTTCCCCTAAAGGCCGGATCTCGCACGCTTGGCGAGCGCTGCGGCACCGCAATTTCAAACTCTTCTTCTTTGGTCAGGGCATCTCGGTAATCGGCACCTGGATGACGCGGCTGGCCACCACATGGCTGGTCTATCGCCTGACCCATTCGGCGCTGCTTCTTGGCGTCGTAAGTTTCGCCGGGCAGATTGTTGCTTTCGCACTGGGACCATTGGCGGGCGTCTGGGTGGAACGCCTCAACCGGCGCAAGTTGCTGGTGTGGACGCAAGCTGCCGCTGCCTTGCAGTCGTTCGCGATGGCCGCACTCGCACTGGCTCATGTCATTACGCTCTCAGAAATCGTCGCTCTCGCCGTTTTGCAGGGCTTGATAAACGCCTTCGACATGCCTGCGCGCCAATCCTTCCTGGTGCAGATGGTCGAAGACCGCAACGACCTCAGTAATGCCATCGCCATCAACTCCTCGATGGTGAATGGCGCGCGACTGATCGGCCCGGCTATCGCGGGTGTTGTGATCGCAGCGGTCGGTGAAGGATGGTGTTTCCTCATCGATGGAATCAGCTACCTGGCCGTAATCGCGTCTTTGCTCATGATGCACATCGTGTCCCCGATGATGCGCCGCAACGCAACCAGCATGCTGGAACAAATGCGCGAAGGTTGGGACTACGTTCGTACGTTCTGGCCCCTCCGCACTATCCTTCTGCTGTTTGCGCTGATCAGCTTGATGGGCTACCCGTACATGGTGCTGCTGCCGATCTTCGCCGCTCAGGTGTTGCACGGCGGTCCAGCTACTCTCGGCTGGCTTTCTGGAGCATCGGGCATCGGTGCGCTAGTGTCGGCGCTTTCCCTTGCAGCCCGCAAATCTGTTGCTGGACTTGCACGCATGCTTCAGATCGCGGCCGCGATGCTCGGCTGCGCCCTGATGCTTTTTGGTCTTTCCCACACGTTGTGGCTATCGCTTGCGCTGATGGTCCTAGCCGGCTTTGGCTTAATACAAGTTGCGTCCGTCAGCAATACGCTCATCCAGTCGTTAGTGACGGAAGACAAGCGCGCGCGTGTGATGAGTTACTACACTATGGCCTTTTTCGGCGCGGCGCCGTTTGGCAGCCTATTGGCGGGCGCCCTCGCCAATCGAATTGGGGCGCCCCATACAGTCTTCGTCTCAGGCGTGTTCTGTGTAGCCGGCTCGCTCTGGTTCACGTTTCATCTGCGGAAAGTAGACGGCCATATCCGGTCAAGCGACCAAGATATGGCACTGGAACCTATGTCCTTGAATCGAATCGAAAGGGAAACCGACCGTGCACTGGTATAACTACATCGCTTGTTTTTTCGCCGGAATGTTTCTCGCTAACGTAGTTCCTCATTTCGTGCAGGGCGTTTGTGGCAATCGCTTTCCGACACCTTTTGCCAAGCCTCCCGGCAAGGGACTGTCCTCGCCAACGGTGAACGTGGTCTGGTCTCTGTTCAACCTGGTTGCTGGTTATCTCCTGTTCCGGTTCGGAAAGGTTTCGAGCGGAGGCGACTTCGCCCTTATTGTTTTCTTCGCAGGCATCGTTGTCCTCAGCATGATGATGAGCGTGCAATTTGAAAAGAAGCACGCCGCCTGACGAAGGCCTCTGTGCCCGAAAGGAAATCCATGGCTGTCACACAACTTGATACCGCGGCTGCGCTCATCGTAATCGATTTGCAGAAAGGCATTGTCGCCCGTCCGACCGTACACCCTGTCAGCGAGATTATCGGCCGCTCTGCACGGCTGGCGCGCGCTTTCCGCGAACGCGGGCTGCCGGTCGTTCTCGTCAACGTTACGGGCGCGGCCCCGGGACGCACGGACGCCGGACCTCGTAACCTTTTACGTTTTCGGCCGATTGGACCGAGCTTGTTCCTGAATTGGAACAGCAGCCCACCGATTACCTTGTCAGCAAGCAACGCGTAGACGCGTTCATTGGCACATCCCTGGACGAGACGTTGCGCCGGCGTGGCGTGACGCAGGTTTTCGTGACGGGGGTTGCGACGAGTGCCGGTGTAGAGTCGACGCTGCGCAGCGCCTGCGATCACGGCTACAACGTGGTGGCTATCGTGGATGCGATGACGGATCGGGCCGCCGACGCCCACCGCCATAGTGTCGAGAAGATTTTTCCGAGAATGGCTGAGACGGCCACAACCAATGACGTCCTAAGGCTGTTGGAGCCGGCGGGGCGCGAAGCGGCAAAAGATCGGATTGACTAAGCCTTCAAGTTGCCGATAACCGGCCTAACCGCCAGCGTACACGCATAGGCTCTTGGCCAGCCGCAATGGAAATTCCTGCTTGGCCATGTATCGGTGCAGACAACCGAGCGTTATCTCGGCTGTAAGCAGCGGATCCGCGAAGCCGTGAACGATCACATCGGCATCGAACCGTAGCGAAAGGAACCGTCACGGGAGTGGGACTGCGACTATACGTCGAGTTGAATCCGTAAACACCACGCCGTTACCGAGGGCCGACGCGCCATAGAGTTGTCCTGAGGAGAATGCCGTCTCATGCTCCAGCAGTTTCAGAATCTTGCGCCGCGAATCGGCTGATCAGACCCGTTCGCCGCGCCCACGAATCGGCTTTACGCGGTTCCTGCTACGGGCTTCTTGGCCGGGGCTTTGCCCTGCTTCTTCTGCTCCTCTTGTTTGTGTTTCGTCAATTGCTGTTGCTTGTTCTTGTCCTTGTCTTTCTTGCCACCCTTGTCTCCCATGCCTGCTCCTTTTTCAGCGATTGTGACTTGAAGTCTGGATCACCGCGCGGTTGATCATTCGTAATCGCCGCGAACCAACGCTACCACAATTGCAGTCAGGAAGAGTCACTGCAGCCGAACTCGGATTTCCCGTGCACTCACTCACTGTGCAGTGCAAAGTATCTTCCTGTGTCTCTCGGCGTGCAAGTTCTTTGTTGCTCATCGGCCCCGGTTCGTGGCTTTGTCGATTTCCCGATTCCTTCTTTTCGTAAACGTTGCGCACGGCATTCAGGCGAGAGCCACATTCGCCGGCGGTGACCAATCCGCATGTACGCATCGGCCAGATCACTCCTGCCTTGTCGCCATGGGCTTGGTAAAGGTTCGCCGGAATTCACTTGGGGGAATAGCGGCCTATCCTTTCCCGTGGAACGACCGATTCTCAATCTACGCGATGCCGACTACACGTCCAAGTGGTTGGGTCGAGCCCCATCTCTATGGGAATGATCTCACTCCCGTGGAAGAGATTCACCGCCGCAAGGAGCGACAAAGACTTATAACGCCGCAGCCCCTGCGGGGTGGCCCCGTGCATTACAATTGAGTTTCGCCCTGTACGTAACAAATTAAGCTAGATTTACCCTTCCCGCTGCGCCCGAAGCGTACGCACGGAACTAAGATACTACGACTTTTGCGACGCGCTACGCAGGGACGACGGGAACGTCCAGACGGAAACTAGACCATTGAAATCGACTAAGCGAAAGATCAAACGTCGAGCTCCAGATCCTACACCACCCATGCTCGTTGAGCGACTTTATGACGAAGTCATCCAGGAATCGGTTGTAGTTTTCGTCGGGGCTGGGAGCACAACAGAGCACTCGCAAGATGGTCCACGTTTTTTCGACCTGATTAAGCGGAAGGCGTCGTACCCGGAGTCCTTGCCTTGTCCATCCTTTCCGAAGCTGATGGAGTACTTCTGTAATGAGCTGGATGGAGGACAGCACAACCGTCTCATCAGAGAAGCGATTTCGTACCTGGAATATTTCTTTCTGCCGGGCGAACGTCGAAATGCAGCGACGATGACGAGCGATTTGTTGGCAGAGATACCGTGGTTCAACAGACTCGTTACGACAAACTGGGACCCGCTTATCGAAAGGTCTTTGGACGTTCTCGTTCCGATAGTTGAAGATCGTGACTTGGCGTTTTGGGACGACAGGAAGCGGCAGGTGCTGAAGATCCATGGATGCATCACGCGGCCATATTCGATCATCGCTACTGAGGATGATTATGAGAGGTGCATAGGTCAGAGCCCGCTCATCTTCAATAAGCTACGGGACCTTATGGCGACAAAAACCTTCTTGTTCATGGGATACAGTATGCGCGATCAGGACTTCCAGGAAGTCTGGAGCAGTATCACGAAGGCACTTGGAAAATTTGCCAAACTCGCATACGCCATTGATCCCCAATCCACCGAAGAAAACGTGCGATTTTGGAAAAAGCAAGGGATTCAACTCTTCAAAACATACGATATAGCTTTCCTGCGTTGCCTTCGTGAGAAGCTCGAAGAAGGGGATCTACTTCCGACTCGCACCTTCCTTAACTTCCTGCATAGTCAGAGGAGGCGGATACTTTCCACCCATCTGAAACTGCGACAAAACTCTGATGGAGCAATGGCTTCTTCAATGTATCAAGACGGGCTCTTGCACGCGCTCCAAGACGTCCTGTCTTCAACGGTTTTGGGCACAAAGCAAAAGTCAGATATTGAATCAGAGCTCGCCTCCGTATCGAGGGCTGTTAGGGCAAGTATGGATTCGCAAGATCCCATAGAAGTAGCGTATTGGAACGGTCACCAGGAAGTTCTTAGGCGATTCTGCAGCCGCGACAAAACCGCGATCCCGATGTACTTTCACCCACGAAACTTAGTTCCGGTTTCCAAATTTGTGCAGAGCCGCGCATGGTAATGAGCCGTAGGCCACTGGCTCGATGCACGGAATCCCTAGGAATTTCAAGGATTACGGCTAAGCAGCCTTCCCAATAGCGATCATCGCGAATAAGTTGACCTAAAACGGCCTATGCTTCCCTGTGCTCACTTCGCCAATCGGGAACCTAGCTCGCGCCCCGCATGCGCTTATCTAAGCAGGTTCCGTTTGCCTCATCGTTTCTTCCAACGATCGGCGAGTGCGGCCAATTTATCGTCCATGGTTTGAGGCTTCGGGGCCGGAGCGGGCTTTCTCGACCGCGGCTCGCCACCCTGCACAGGTTTCGAACCTGGTGTCTTCATCGACAACGCGATGCGCTTGGTCTTCGGATCTGCGCTAAGCACATGCACCTTTACGATCTGGCCCACCTTGGCGACATCGCTCGGTTCCTTGATGTAGCGATCCGATAGTTCGCTGATATGGACCAATCCATCCTGATGAACGCCAACGTCGACGAAGGCTCCAAATTTGGTCACATTGGTCACGATGCCTTCCAGCGCCATTCCCACGCGCAGATCCGCGATCTCCTTCACGTTGTCCTTGAAGCTAGGTGCGACAAAAGAGTCCCGCGGATCGCGGCCGGGCTTGCGGAGTTCCTCCAGAATGTCTTTCAGGGTGTAGACGCCGGCAGTGAGGCCGCTCTTGTCGAGCTTTTCCAGTAGCGCAGGCTGTTCAATGAGCTGCTCGATTGGAACGTTCAAGCCATTGGCGATTTGCTCGACCACGGGGTATGACTCGGGATGCACGGCGGTGATGTCGAGCGGGTTGTCGCCGTGGCGGATGCGTAGAAAGCCGGCGGCCTGCTCGAAGGTCTTGGGCCCTATGCCCGGTACGGCAGTCAATTGGATGCGCGAGCGGAAACGGCCATGTTCATTGCGGAACTCGACGATCTTCTGGGCGGTACGTTCGTTAATGCCAGCGACGTATCGGAGCAGAGCCCAGGAAGCGGTGTTCAGGTCCACGCCGACGCGGTTGACGCAGCTTTCGATCACCGTCTCGAGCGATTTGTGCAGATGATTCTGATCGACGTCGTGCTGATACTGGCCGACGCCGATGGACTTGGGGTCGAGTTTGACCAGCTCGGCCAGTGGGTCCTGCAAGCGGCGCGCAATGGAGATGGCCCCGCGGACAGTTAAGTCGAGATCGGGAAACTCCTGGCGCGCGATTTCCGAGGCTGAATAGATGGAGGCTCCAGACTCGTTCACCATCACGCAGAAGATCGACGAGAGGCCTTCCTTCCTCAGGAGGTCGCGGACGAATGCATCGGCCTCGCGCGAAGCAGTTCCGTTGCCGATCGCGATGGCGCGGACATTGTATTTCTCGATCAAGGATTTCAGAGCACGTTCGGCGCCGGCGATATCGTTCTTAGGCTGAAACGGATAGATCACATCGTGAGCGAGAAACATGCCGGTGTCGTCAACGACCGCGATCTTGCAGCCGGTACGGATGCCGGGGTCGAGTCCGATTACGGCGAGTTGACCCGCGGGAGGGGTCAGCAACAAGCTCTGGAGATTCTCGCGAAAAACCTGAATGGCGTCGACGTCGGCGCGCTGCTTCAGTTCCAGACGGACCTCGGAAGTGATGGAACTGTTGAGCAGACGCTTCCAGGCATCTTCCGCCGCCACGTTTAATTGGGGCGTCCAGTCGCCAGGGCTCTTGTGGATCTTGCCGTGGATAAGGCCGAGGGGGCGTTGGGAATCGAGTTCGATGAGGAAGTAGAGGACGTTTTCGCTCTCGCCGCGACGAATGGCGAGCATGCGATGCGAGGGAATCTGCTTGACCGGCTCGCGGTAGTTGTAATACATCTTGAACTTCTGCTGTTCGTCGACGGCGTCCGTCGTTTTCTTGCTGACGATGACGCCTTCCTCAAACATGGCGTGGCGCAGCAGCTTGCGAATGTCAGCGTTATCGCTGATGGTTTCGGCAACGATGTGGCGTGCCCCTTCGAGCGCTTCCCCTGCGCTCGCGACGCCTTTTTCCGCGTCGACAAAAGAAGCGGCGAATGTTTCGAGCGGCGTACCCGTCGCCTCTTGATTCCAGAGATAGTCCGCGAGCGGCTCCAGACCCTTTTCCCGCGCGATCATGGCCTTGGTGCGGCGCTTGGGTTTGTATGGAAGGTAAAGATCTTCCAACTCGCTCTTATCCAGTGTCCGATCGATGCGCACCTTCAACTCGTCGGTCAGCTTGCCTTGTTCCTGAATGGAAGCGAGGATGGTGTCTTTACGGGACACCAGCTCGCGAAAATAGAGAAGCTTTTCTTCGATGGCGCGAATCTGGACCTCGTCGAGGTTACCGGTTGCCTCCTTGCGGTAGCGAGCGATGAACGGAACCGTAGCGCCTTCGTCCAAGAGCTTGATCGTGGCGATGAGGGACTTCAGAGGGATCTGGAGCGTGCTGACAATGTGAATCAGAAGATCAGGAGACAGAGACAGGAGTTCGGACATGGAAGAACCCTCATTTTAGCGACTCCGCGGGAGCGCATCGATTACGTGGCGGCCACCAACGGAACGCTCGTTGATTTTTCACTTTGACGTGTAACGGCCGTCGCTGATATTTGGGCCTCCGGGCACGCTGATTGCGCTTGGAGAGTCCGTTCGCCGAGGGCGGTGCGCGGCAGTTGATGTGGACGCCGTTTTGCAGGCCCTTGGTAAATCCCCCCGGAACCATTTGGCGTTTAAGATAAGGTTGGTCTTGCCCATAACCCAAACCGTCGGAGGGGCTTTTCGACCGCTGGTCATTACTTTTTCTACTTCTTGCGATTCCGCGTAAGATACGCCACTACATCTTCCAGTTCCCCGTCGCTGATTTCGGTCTTGCGCGTAATGGGCATGCCGTACAGACCGTGCCGAACCACGCTTTTGATCATCACGGGCGTAAGATCCGTGCGTTGTTCAAGCACTGCCGGCAGCTTTCCTTTGTATTTCACAGCCAGGGCGGAGGTGCCTGCTAAAGCGCCATTGCCAAACATGACATTCTTGGGCGCTATGGCTCCGTGGCAAGGCGCACACCATTTATCGAAAACGACTTTTCCGTTGGGCTCTGAAGGCGTCTGGGCCAGAAGATAATTGCCGAATCCAACAACCAGGAGAAGAAGGACTGTCTGTCTCATGCGCGGTTCTTCCTCATGTTTGCCGGCCAGATTCCATAACGGCCTGGCGAGATAATCCCGTTGGGGTCGATGCTGTCTTTCAGTTTTTCCTGGAAGCGCAGCAGGGAGTTGTTGTTGAAAGAATATTTGCTGATCAGAAGGTCCTGAAACGCCGGGTTCGTGCGATAGCCCACCCAGCCGTGCTCCGCGCAGCGGTTCAACACTTTCTCAAACAATGCCCGGCTGCGTGCATTCTTTGCGGGGTCGCGCCATGTGGGTACGGTGGTACCCGTCCAGAAACAGCGCGAATAGTAAGTGAATGGCGTGGGAAAAGGATTTTGCTGGGCCGGCAGGCCAAGTTCCTTGTAGGCTTCAAATAGGACGCGTGCCGATTCCCATAGGGCCGAAGCTTTGCGCGGGATCGTGACAAAAAGGTCGGCGTGTCCGTCCGGGGGGTCGTTTGCGTTGCCCGCATTCCGCGCCACCATGTTGAAGACTTCCAGCGCGGGAATTCCCAGGCGAGGCTTGTCGGATTGGGTCGGTTGTTTTTCCTTGGGGATGGGCAGCGTCAGAAACTCGCCGTCTTGGAAAGTCGCACCGGCAATCGCCTTCCCGATTCGCCGCTTGGCGGCCTGCCAGGTGCCGCGAACCGTTTCTTCGGGACCATAAAAATAAAGCTGCACAGACCAGGCTGGAAGCCTCTGCGCCGCCACGAAGTTTTCCACCGCCTCGGCGGAAGGCCAGCCATTTTGCATCAGGCTCGCCATGGCGGCTGCCCCCGGACCAAACGCTGACCGTCCGACAGGACTGCCATATTGAGGCATCCCTGTCAGGCCCAAATCTTCGAGGTAGCTGACCTCATAGACCAGTGCGTCCAGATCCTGGTGGCGCGGCGCGGTGACGGTACCAGACAAAAAAGCTTCCGGCATGGGCATCAGCCAGAAACCCATCTTCGTGACGATTCCGAAGTTCGATTGCGCAAACAGGCCGTCCACGTTGGGGCCAGCACCGTAGCGGAAGTCCTGCCAGCTATCCGAGTTGGGTACGGCACCCATTCCTGTGCGGATCACCTCGCCATCCGGTGTCACCACTTCCATGCCACAGTGCGAGCCGAAGTGATCGCGAAACGCAGCCATCGTATAGCCGGCGCCATGATCCAGGCTGTTGCCCATTGGACTGCCCCATCCTGGGTCCGGCACATCCAGCATCAGTTTGAGGTTGCGTTCCCGGATGTGGTTGTAAAGATCGAAATACGAAACGCCCGGCTCGACTAAGGCGAACGCCCGCTTTTCGTCGACTTCGATGATGCGATTCATGCGCTTCAAGTCCACCACAACGCTGCCGCGCATATTGGGTGCGGATCCGCCGTAGGTCAGATTGCGTCCGGTTGAGATCGGGTACAGGGGGATGCGGTAACGATTCGCGATGCGAACAATCTGTTGCACTTCCTCGACCTTAACCGGAGCCACCGCTGCGGAGGCCACTCGCTCTTCGGGTTCTCCCCAATTGATGGAGTAAGAGTCGCGATAGAGCGCCACATCTTCGTCCGAGCTGAACACCCAGCTCGCGCCCACGGCAGACCGGAACTGACCCAGGGCCGCATCGAAGTCCGCTGCGCTTACATTCGGAGGTAAAACCATTTGAATATTCCCTTTCCGCCTTCAGGCGATCATCCTGCTTAAGCGATCAAGCGATCAACCACGAAACCAGCGCCGTTTTGTTTTTCGGAGAAAATGGGCCCGTGCGTTTTTGAGCGGACGTATGGCCTGCTCCACTGATATTGAGCCGATTGATATCGAATTGGCCAAACAGCACAGCTATGGCGCGCCCGAATCCAGCTTCCGGCGGCAAGCTGTGGGTAAGCGCGACCAGCGATGGCTGCCCGACGGCGGTGTGTTGTGCAAGGCCGTTTTGATCAATCATGTGATCCGCTCGAAAGATCACACGCATACCCACGTCGCGCGCCAATTCTTCGAGGCAAAACAATGCTGAGCGATCCGTCAAACCGGCAACTGGCAAACGGTTTTCTCTCAGATGCACTCGCAGATCGTCATACCACAGTTTGGCAACATCGCCGCGAATCGCGGAAGTGCAGACGCCTGCGCTGTGCAGCTCGGCGGCGAAACCCCGGCACTCTGCGAAACGTTCGTCAAAAACCGCTCTGTGGAACGCGAGGTGCGCCCGCGTTGGCGACAGGTTCCGACTAGAATCAGGCATTTTGACGAGCACTCCAGCGACCGTCGCCGCACCCATTTTCAGGACGCCCCTACGGTTGACCATTTCACCTCCTGCTATCTTTAGTTGCTGAGTGTATCATTGGGCGCCGGTTGCGCGCGTAACGTGCTTAGCCGCCCGACCGAGTGAGTTCGGGGAAGAGCACGATCAACGGCAGGGTGTTAACTAACCGCCGTAAGTAAGCGTCCACGGCGTTGTCTTGTGACCGAAGGCTAAAGAGACCGAAAATTCGGAGCTAAGTCCCTGTAGTAGAGCCAGTCGCAGTGATTCAGTGGGCGATTTCTGTCGCTAACTATTTGAAAATAATTGGAGCCACCCGCCGGGATCGAACCGGCGACCTGCTGATTACGAACCTGACGATCGAGCCCTATAGTATTGAGTTCTCGTTGTAACTCGACCGCTTTAGGCGCTCCCAAGGGTGCTTCTCGGCGGATTTTGGATGGGCAATTGGATGGGCAACGCATCACAATTTGAGTGCCGACTTTAATCCTCACTCTCCGGTAAGCGCACAGTCTTGCTCGCGCCCATCCAAGGCTGAGCCGCCCTGATCGGTCGCAAGAACTAACTAGCACCCGCTCGTTCAAAGCGGTCTAGCGGGTTCGTCCTACGGGGCAGTTTTTTCTTTTACAGGGTCAAACATACGAAAGCCGCCTCCTGCGAAGGGGCGGCTTTCTCATTTCCAAGGCTCGGCAGTGAACTGGGCACATTTCATCCAAAGAATCACCCAGCTCGCAGCGAGTGTCCGGCACAGCCCTCTTCGTTCTAACCAACAGTAAATCTTCAACGCCAGACAATGAAATACGCACGGCCGTCGGTTGATGACCTCATCAACAACGTGCCGTGCATTCTGAAATCGTCTCGCCAGTTCCTCGCGTGGAACCTTGAGCGCGGCGAAAAGAAAGTCCCGCTCACGCCGGATGGACACTCATGGGGAGACTACAAGGACCCGAACTGCTGGAGAACGTTCAACGATGCGCTCGATCTTCTCGATCGTCGCCGAGCATTTGGAATCGGATTGGTGCTTCCTTCGCCCCAACAGATCAAAACTCTTTCCGGGTTCAACTTAATCCCTGGGTTAGTTGCCTTCGACGGTGATGCCAAACGGTCGTCGATGTCGGCGCGTTACAGCGTGCCGGCACACATTTCGGATTACGTGCGATCCGCCAAAACCTACTCCGAATTCTCACCCTCTCTCAAAGGCTTGCGGGCACTCGCATTTGGGACTATCCCGACCGAAAAACAGAACATCACGAAACACTTCGGCGATGGAACGGAACTCAGCCTCTATCGTGGCGGTTGGGTAACGCTATCGGGCCTTCCTTTTGGAGGTTCGTCTGCCACAATTGAGCATCGACAACAGGCCATCGACCGGATGGTGGCGGAGTTATGGCCTGAGCTGGTTGCGGGCGACTTAGCCCTCAACGAACCCGTCAGAGCGGCCCTGCCGCCACTTCAAGAAAGCGAGAGCTTCATCCTCGACCGGAGTCGTTCTGTCTCCGAAGAACGCATCCGACAGTTCATCCAGGGGCGGGACCGAACTGCTGATCAACTAAGCAAGATCACGGCCACGTGGGAGATGAAACGTGGCTGGAATCACGGCAACACTCCGGACAGCTCAATGTATACGAAACGCATCGTCGAAGAAGCGCTTCGGCTGCGGCCCCTCTTCTCCTGGACAATGCAGGACGTCGTCGATATCTTGATCACCTTCTGCAACAAGCATCAACTCCAATGGAGTTTCGGTCGCGCAAAGAGGCAGATCGCTGACGGCCAGCGTTATGTTTCGCGTAAGACATGTCAACGGGGTGTTGGGGGTGGGGGGGATTGTACTTCGTTAGTTTCTCCTACACACACACCTACGTTGACATGTATAGGCTCCCAGATAAATCGAGAGCACAATCATGGTGAAGAACTCGCTTCAAATACTACTCAAACCAATGACTTACCGATCGAGAAAGACCTAAAATCCCGGGACACTTTCGGCTCGCAATCAAGGTTGCACGAAGCCGCGAAACTGTCCCGGCATTTTAGGCATAGGTCAGTCGTGCGCGATGACATCATCGACGCCGTGAAGCAGTATCGCGGTTGGGTGAAGACCACAACCATAGCAGCAAAAGTTGGAGTGAGCCTGAAGCCACCAAGAAGCAGCTTCAAAGGCTAAGATTAGCGGGCTTTGTAGAGAACGACGGAAGAGGTCGCTATCGCAGCCACCGCGAACGCAAACAGCGACAGCTAAAGCCATGCAGCTTGAAGCCCATCCCGAAGTGTCGCGGTACGGATCGAGAGCGCAAGACGCTCTCCCGGAGCGAGCTGTCGAAGCGCGGCTGGCCGAAGGATTTGATCGACGAGATGTTCCCCGGGCGGGGGAAGGATTACATCGAAAAGGAGATTGTTGTGGATGACTTGATGGGTTGCGTCGTTAAGGCTCGCTTCTACCCTGTTTCGCGTATCAAGGAAATTGAGCTTCAGCCCTGGTTTGAGGTCGAGCGAGCCAAGATCGTGCGCCAGTCCCGCGCGACAGGTGCGGAAGATCGTGAAATGACTCGGCACGCTTGACTGACGAAGCCGTGTGCCGCATCATCGGAAGTAAGCTAATGCCCGTTTTACGCAACCCGCGACATGAGAAATTCTCAACTTGTGGCCAGCGGGATAAAGCCAACCGAAGCATACACATCACTCGGCTACAGCAAAGCCGGCGCGCCCCAGTCTGCTAACAATTTACTTAAACGTACTGATGTTCGAGAAAGACTCAACGAGATTCAGTCCCTTGCGGCTCAGTCCTCAGCAGAAGAAGTAGCGTTCGATCAGAAACGGGTTCTGAATCGGCTGGACGTATTAAGTAGGAAAGCTGAGGAATGTGGTCAGATTTCGGCCGCAGTTCGTTGTGAGGAGTTGATTGGTAAGCAGCGCGGCATGTTTGTAGAACGCCGCGAGCGGTTCCTGTGGAATGGCCGACTGGCCGACCTGATCCCAACCCTCAACCCTGAGCAGTTGTTGGAGATGGAAAACGAGATGCTGGAGATAGCGGCCGGCGGTGACCCGGCGAAGTTTGCCGAACTCCGGAAGCAGCTGGAGGCCGGCGCGGTCGTCATCGACGCCGAATCAACGCCGGTTGAACCACGATCCGCATAGATCGCGAGCGGCCGGCCTTCCCTATCTTCAGCCATGACCCGTGACCCCAGAAACCATAGACCGCCATCTTGCCAGTCGGAAGTCTCGATGGCGGACAATGGGGAGCGGCGCAATACTCGCATTCCAGATCTTGTTCCGACAGGGGCAGTCGCGCAAAGCTCGCCCACAACTATAGAGTCCGCCAGTGCGGTTGCGATATCGGAACGCCATTCGTCTAGCAAACCACCAAGATACCGCTGCACACTCCCAAGGGCGCGGGAACCTCTCGTGTTTTCTGTGGCGTGGGCGAGACTTGGAGCGTCCTTTTATCGTGATACCAGCACAACGCTTTGTGCTTTGATGGGAGACAACCATGAACGGGGCCGAGTGTCTCCTGAGAACCTTGCTTCACTGCGGAGTGGACACGTGCTTCATGAATCCCGGCACATCCGAGATGCAATTCGTCTCGGCGCTCGACCGCGTCGCGGGGATGCGCAGCGTGCTCTGCCTTTTCGAAGGAGTGTGCTCGGGAGCGGCTGACGGCTATGCCAGGATGCGCCGCCGCCCCGCCGCCACACTGCTACATCTTGGTCCGGGTCTGGGAAATGCGCTGGCCAATTTCCACAATGCCCGGAAGGCCCGAACGCCTGTTGTTAACATCGTAGGGCAGCACACCACGCAACACCTGCGCTACGACGCACCTCTGACTGCCGATATCGAGGCCTTCGCGCGACCGGTCTCGGGTTGGGTTCGGACTCTGCAGCGGGCCAATGACATGGGAGCTGATACTGCTTCCGCCGTTCGGGCTGCTGGTGGACCTCCAGGGCAGGTGGCCACTTTAATCGTGCCCGCCGATTTTTCCTGGAGCGAAGCCGGTGAGCCGGCAGATTTCTCCCCGCCCATCGACTCGCTTAGACCCAAATTGGAGTGCATACGCGGGGCGGCTTCAATACTGAAGTCCGGAGGGCCTGTCGGATTGTTGCTGGGCGGAGCCACTCTCCTTGCTGCAGGGTTGGAGGCGGCAGGCCGGCTAGCCGCGGGAACCGGAGTGCGCGTGTTTGCCGATCGCAACGCGGCCCGCATGGAACGCGGCACCGGGAGGTTCTCACCACTTAGGCTGCCCTACTTTCCCGAGGCGGCAGAAGCAGCGCTGGCTGGATTGAAGCACCTCATTCTTGTGGAGAGTGTGCCCCCCGTATCCTTTTTCGGATATCCGGGACGCAGAAGCTGTGTGGCGCCGGAAGATTGCTCGATGCATGTTCTGGCGTCGACAAACGAGAATGGCACACAGGCACTTCAAGCGCTGATCCAGGAATGCGGCGTCGGCTTCGATTCTCCTCCCGCGCAGCGAGCGTCACCGCCTGTATTGCCCAAGGGCCCGCTTTTGACTCCGGAGACAATTGGTTTGGTGTTAGCCGCGGAGATACCGGAAATGTCCATTGTCTCCGACGAGGCGATTTCTTCGAGCGAAGCGATTTTGCAGAACCTTGCCGCGGCGCGCCCGTATGATTATCTGCCTATAACGGGGGGCTCCATTGGTCAGGGGCTGCCGGTGGCGGTGGGAGCAGCAGTGGCTTGTCCTGATCGCAAGGTGATCGCTCTGCAAGCCGACGGCAGCGCCATGTACACACTGCAATCGCTATGGACTATGGCGCGAGAACATCTGGATGTTGTTGTGGTGATCCTAGCGAATCGCCGCTATCGGATTCTTGAGATCGAGACTCGCAGGACCGGAGCTGGCGAGATCGGCCCGAAGGCTAACGATATGATGGACCTCACGCGTCCGCAACTGGATTGGGTGAAGCTGGCCGAGGGACAGGAGTGCCCGGTTACCGCGCTGCCACAGTCGAGGAATTCATCGCTCGCTTCCGCGAAGCCGTGAACCAACATGGACCAAGACTGATCGAGGCAGTTCTGGAGTAGGCATTTTTGCTGATCCATCTGAGATCGCTTCCTGTGTATCCGTCGGCAGCAGCGAGCCCGACTTTACGCTTCAGGGGGCTGTATCAAAAAGCATGGGCGCGACAGGCGATTTGAACATTGAAAACAAAACTACTTTGATCGCAAAGAAACCCGTCTCAAATAGACCACATTATGATACACTGCTAGCAGCCATGAAACGAGCACCAAGCATCGACAGAGTCGCGCTCTACGCCCGCGTTAGCACCAAGGATGGGCGACAGGACACTGAAAACCAACTGATCGCCCTTCGCGAGTACTGCGCGAAGCAGGGGTGGGAAATTGCCGGCGAGTATGTGGACCACGAGACGGGTGGGACATCGAAGCGGCCACATTTCCAACGCATGTTTGCGGACGCCAGGCAAAGGAAGTTTGACTTGGTTCTTTTCTGGTCGCTGGACAGGCTTTCGCGGGAAGGCGTCTCGGCCACACTGAACCATCTCGAAAGGTTGACGGCTGCCGGCGTGGAATGGCGATCATTCACCGAGCAATACCTGGACTCTTGCGGAATTTTCCGGGACGCCGTGCTCTCGATCCTTGCGACGATCGCCAAGCAAGAGCGCGTTCGGCGAAGCGAGCGCGCCTCCGCAGCGATCGCTCGGCTTCGGCGCCAAGGCAAGACGGATCATCTCGGAAGGAAGCGGAAAGTCATAGGCGCGAAGTTGGAAACGGTACGTCAACTTCATGAAGAGGGCTTGAGTTTGCGGGCGATCGCGGCCAAGGTTCATGCCTCCGCGATGACTGTCCAGCGCATAATTCAGCGGGAGCAGCCTTCGCCGTGAAACGTGGTTCGAATCCGTTACGGGGAGCCACAATGTCAAGTTCGAACTCACCGGGCAGTTTTGTTGACAGCATCCGATCGCCTAGCGGGTCCTTCTCGCCGCTGGTTTCGGACGATGGTAGAATTGAGCCCGACATGCCTACAGAATCGCGAGCAAAGCGGGTGGCCCCGTCGATAGACCTTTTCTCTTTTGCTGGGGAGCACCTTTCCTATGAAGCTCGGATGTTCGTTATTTGTCGTGCAATGAAGCCGCGCGATCAGTTCGAGTCGAACCTTAAAGTCGAGGGCTTCGCGCTCCATCTCAAGAACTTAGTCGAATTCTTCTATCCGTCGAATCCCGGCGCGGACGACGTGCTCGCAGCCGACTACGCAGCAGATTGGAACGCCAAGCGCCCGGCGACCACTCCTCTTCTCGAAAGTGCTCGATTACAGGCAGGCAAGGAATTGCACCATCTCACTGCACAACGCATCGCTGGCAGGCCCTCGCACAAAGCGTGGGATTTCGATGGCATTAGTAAGGACCTAAAGGGCGTCATCTCAGCCTTTCTTGGCCTGCAGCCGAAGATACCGCAGGGGACAATTTCTGAATTGTCGGAGATTTGACTGCCGCCACTGTTACCAGGACTTGATCCGCTGGGCAACCTGATCCCGCCGCCCGTCATGACCGTGAATTTCGCCTGTGCGATTCTTGCTCCCAGTTCGCGTGTGAGTACACAGTAGGGATGTGTCGCCGGGCAGCGTGCCGACCCGAAGACAGTGACACACGGGCCCACGAAGTGGAGGGAACGAAAGCCGCGGATCAATTTGAATTGATTTTCATCTTCATCCCTTCGGTGTCACGAGCCGCGTCGGTTGCACATAGCACTCCTAGGGCTCAGGAGGACGTTGATACAGTCTTGGCCTGTTATCATTTCTCCTCTCCGCTCAGAGCTTCGAAGCCGGAGACAACGTCGAACAGCTCCTCGTCGATGCCACTCTGACGCAAACGATGGAATGTGCGGTTGAGCTTCTCCAGCAATTCGTCGATGTTTTTTTCGGCGCGTTGCATCGCTGCCAGGCGGCTTGCGTTCTCGCTCGCGAGGGATTCGGCGCACGCCCGGAAGAGCGAGACGAAAAGATATTCGCGGATAAGCGCGCGCAAGGTCGCGGTGCC
>PKZC01000157.1 GCA_003132905.1 Bryobacterales bacterium
CGGGCGTGACGTAAACCTGGCAATCGCGTCCCCAGTAGAGTTCCATATGGTCCGTCCAGGGTTTGGTCCTGTAATGCCGGCGAAACCCAAAGCGGCGGCGATTCGCGGACGCGCACGTCGAGCCCGGCCCACTTTCGCACCCGCGAATTCTCACCGTCCGCACCGATGATCCAGCCGCAGCGCACTGCCTCCAGGTCGACCTGGCCCCAGTTCAATTGAGCGCCAATTGGAAACGAATCCGCGGCGCCTATGGAAACTCCAAGCTCTGACAATGCCGCCAGAGCGTCCGGCATCAGGCCCTCTCCGCAGGCCTTGTCGGCGGGTGGCACAATTCCATCCGCGACGGTCACGTTGCAACCTCTCGGTCGCGTCGCAATTGCAGCAGCCAAGCCAGCCGGTCCCCCACCGATAATAAGGATGTCGGTATTTACCACTTCAACAACATCAGTCCAGGGCTGTCTTGCGTTGCACGTTGTCTTCCGTGCCGGAAAGATGCTCTTGTTGACGGAACCTCGTGATCTCGGCGGCAATTTGCCACCTAGCCCAGAAGACGCACGCGAGTTCGTCGCGGCAATTTGCNNGGATTTTCGTCGATATAAAGCCGGAGGTTAAAATGATCAGTCCAGTCACTTCAAGCAATATCACCGCTTCTGACGCAGCTCAGACGCGCAACGCGGCGCCTGCGGCAAAGCCGCCTGCTAATCCGCCGCAGGATACGGTGCAGTTGAGTCACGCGTCTTCCGCCGGCGACGTCGATCACGACGGCGATTCCCATTAGTCTCTCAATCACGTGTGTCGTGTTTCATTTGGCACACGTGCTTCTCTCCCTAATCCGCTCGCGGCCTCTCAATACGTAATCGAAGTCAACCCCGAAGATCTGAGCGAGGCCGGCACTTCGAGTTCCGGCATCGGCTTCGCTTCGAATAATCTTCGACACGGCACCGCCAGCCAGCGCGCCACCCGTGTTGCCTTCTGCCGCCGGGAGCTATCGGTCGAAATGCCTGTGTTCGCGTACATCTGGCGATACAACTTGGAGATGAACAGGAACGCCAACCGGCCGCGCAGCGTGGGCACACACTTCGACCGGCCCCAAATCTTTCGCAGACTGTAAAAGCTGTCCCAAACCCCCTGCGTCCGCTCGCTGATCTCCTCTGTCGTCATCGTCTCGTGCGGACTGAACATCTTCGGACGCACGCTGGTGGGAATCAGCCAATAGCGGGTGATTGGAACCCCGTCCACGCGAGGAACGTTGCCGTTCATGCTCTTCTCCCATCGATCGAAGTCCACGGTGCCNNCATCATGACGAACTGGGCGAAAGTGAGGCCGGCCTGCGTCGCCAAAGCGGTGGTCGCCGCAAAGGTGTCCTGGCGGTCAGAGGGAAGGCCAAAGATGAATGATCCAAGCACGTGGACGCCATGTTCCTTGAATGTGCTGAGCCGTGTGGCCAAATCGGAGCCGGCCGAGTTGAACTCCTTAAAGATGGACTTCAGCCCTTCCGCAGTGACTGATTCCACTCCGACCAGCGCACCCTTGATACGGGCCTTGCGCATCGCGGCGAGAAACTGGGTGTCTTCACCGGCCTCCATCGTGATCTGTGTGAAAAAGACCATGTCGGCGGGAAGCTTCGCGAGCTTCTCCATCAATTCGAACCGCTCCTCTCGCATTGCTTGCAGCTCCCCGACGCGATGCGCGTTGCCCTGGTTTTCGGCGAGTTGAATGTCGGTGAGGGTGACGGGGTAGNNCCATCGGTGCGCCACACCGAACAGAACGAACAATGTTTGGGGCAGCCACGCACGGTTTGCACCGAAGCCCACATGTAACGATCGCGCGGGGCGAGATCCCAGCGCGCGGGCAAGAACTGCTCGCCTGAAACACGCCCACCGTCGTAGATCGCCTGGACCGTACCTCGCACCAGATCGGCGATCACCTGTGCCCAAACAACGTCTCCGTCTCCCTTGACCACTACGTGGGCGCCGCCCAGTTCAAGGGCCTCTTCCGGATACAGGGTTGCGTGAATCCCCCCGTACACCACCCAGGCTCCACGTTCACGCGCCATGCGTCCGATTTGCATCCCTCGCAGAGCATTGCCCGTATGGATACCAATGCCCACTATGTCGCCGGGTTGTATGAGATCGGGATCAATCTGTTCCAGCGTCTCGTCAGTGATGCATGGATCGCCGTAGCTGGCCGGAGTTGCAGCGGCAAGTACGTATAACCAACGTGGAGTGATGACGCCGATCCCGAACGAGGCATCACTGGGATTAACAAGGTGCACACGCATAGATAAAAGTTCTGGTTTCCTTATCTCTCTTCGCTGCGTGGAGGGGTCATTGGTTGTGCGCAGGTCCCCATCGGAAGGAACGATGCCTGCCATTCATTGCGGACGCCAGGTCATCTCTACTCGCACCGGTATCTCATTCTTAACAGGGAGCGCTAAGAGCGATGGTGGGTCGATCTTGAAATCGGTCAGCGTCGCCGGAATCGTTCCCGATATCCGGATCTGGTTTCCCTGAGTCATCAGTTGGAATGGAATCTGCAGATACTTCGCCGTCTGGCCGGCGAACTGGATCTCCAGATCGGCATGGATTGTTGCCGATGCGGAATCCGCTTCCCTCAATTGGGTGCGCAGGCTGACGATGGGAAATTGGGCGCCGCGTGTCACTTGAAGCATGTGAAGATCGCGGTTACTGTCTCCCGAGTCAAACGATTTCACCGGTACCGCGATCAAGAAATCACATTGCCCGGCGTGACAAACGCCCTTGCCTCGCGCGGCATGACTGACGCCGTCGGTCTGATGCAGCGGGTGAGACACGTGATAAGAGAGAGTGGATTCTTCAAGGATCCATTGGCGATCCGTTTGCGCAAGCACAGGTCTGACGGGCGGCAGAAGCAAGAGAGCCATCAGCACTCGCTGGCTCGGTCGTATCTCTATTTGGAACCGGCGAAGGCCTTACTACGCCAGCGTTGCCCGATGGAGAGATCGTGATTTCGACCCCCTACTCCATCCCGAACCAAACCGTGATGGTCACTATCGGCGGTCAGCCG
>PKZC01000246.1 GCA_003132905.1 Bryobacterales bacterium
AAAGTCTGCGTGATGCCGGTGCCACGCGGCAGCGCTATATTGCTGCGCTCAAGACCGCCGACCATTTCGACATCCGACCGTTGCTCGGGTTCGCGCGTTCCTAGACTGGATTGGGTTTTCGAATGACCGATCTCCGATCGCTCTATTCCAGCCTTTTTCATTCACTTCCACTTTCGCCATGGCTTCGCATCGGCGGCAGTTCCCTAAAATCGCAGGCAGAAAGGAAGTACTCATGAACAAGAAACATACTGAAACACCGCCGAGCGATCCAATCGCCCAGCCCGAACCGCGAAAATCGATCGTGCAACCGATGATCGAAGAATTGAAAGGAACCACGCTGCCACCGACGGACGACGAAATCGCGCCACCGCGAGGTCCCCTACATCCACCTCAGCCCGCCGAACTCGACCAGGATTCCGGCGGCGGTTATAACCCGGACGGTACTTACCCCCAAACCTGACGGCCCCAGTAAACCAGACGTCCGGCCCATCCGCATGCAGCCCTTCCCACTCTTTGAGAATCTGGACGATAATAGAGACAAGCACACAGTAGGTGCAGCGCAGTAACAAGGATGGTTCCCATGCAGAAGTTAGCCGCAATCGCGGTTGCAGCGGCGAGCGCTTGTCTGATGTTTGGTCAAGAGCCCGCTCCCGTCCGTCCCCGGGCCGGCAAGGTCCAGATTTTCAAAGAGGCAGACCTCAAAGTTGGAATGAAAGGTTACGCCTGGACCGTGCTTCAAGGTACGGAACCCGAAGCGCTTCCGGTGGAAATCCTCGGCATCTATAAGAATCAGTGGGGCCCCAAGCAGGATGTCATTCTCGCAAAACTAGGCGGCAAGGGTCAGCGCACCAACGTCGCGGCGGGAATGAGCGGCAGCCCGGTATACATCGACGGCAAGCTGGTGGGAGCCATCGCGTTGCGCTTTAGCACTTTCTCACCGGACGCGCTGTGCGGCATCACGCCCATTGAGCTGATGCTCGAAGTGAACGAATTCGACGATTCGCGGCCCTCGAACGCCCGGGTGCCGGGCAAGAACGCGGCTCGCAATGCGGCTTTTGTCGACCCCCAATCGTCGCAAGGTTCCACGGTTGGTTCCAATCCTTTTCCGATCGCTGACATGGTCCCCATTGAGACTCCGCTAAATTTCGCGGGGTTTGCTGAAAACGTCCTGCCCACTTTCGCGCCCGAGTTTCAGCAGATGGGGATGACGGTAGCGGGCGGCGGCGGCGCCAGTACGATGATGAGCTCGAAGCCCGCCCCTGGATGGCAGCAAGCGCTGCAGCCCGGAGATGCGGTGAGCGGCGTTTTGGTCACCGGCGACATGAGCATCAGCGCCATGTGTACCGTCACGTATAACGATCTGAAACATGTGCTGTTTTGCGGCCATTCGTTCTTTAATCTCGGCCCGGTGGACATGCCGATGGCCAAGGCCGATGTGATCACGACTCTCGCTTCGCAATATCAACCCACCAAGTTCGGCAACGCGACCGAGATTGTCGGGGCGTTGAAGCAGGACCGGCACAGCGGCGTCCTGGGCGACCTGGGCGACACCGCCGAAATGGTCCCGGTAACGCTGCATGTGCGCTCGTTTGGCGACAATAACACCATCCGCAAGGAAAGAGATCTGCACTTCAGCGTCTTCGTCCAGCAAAAGTGGACGCCCTACCTGATGATGATGACGCTCTTCAACTCCATTTCTAGTTTGAACGAATTCGCCGAAGAGACCACCTACCGGTTGAGCGGAAAAGTGGCGCTGGACGGACAGCCGGGCGTCTCGCTTTCCACTATGCTGGCGGCCAACGAAGGCCCCGCTCCGGTGCCCAATCAACTTGCCGGATGGTGGGGCGACAAGTTTAATCGTCTCTTCTTGAATCCGGTGCAAATTCCGAAGCTGAAATCGGTCGATGCCACGGTGGACATTTTGCCGGATCGNNGAGAACGCCTGGGTTCCAGCGAGCGAAGTAGAAGCCGGTACCGAGGTTCCAGTGAAAGTATTCGTGCGGCCCTACCGTGGCGATCGCATTGAAAAAGATTTCACGTTGAAGATTCCGGCCGGTTTGCCAAAAGGCGAGCATCGCGTCCTCTTCAGCGACGCCGACACCTTGAACCGTATGCAAAGCAACGCGGCGATGTCGGAGCCTTTCATCGACATCCGGCAGACGGTTTCGCTGATGAACCAGGAGCGCAGCAACAACAAGTTGTACGTTTCGCTCATCGAGCCCCGGCCAACCGTGTTTTATGAAGACAAAACGCTGCCCAGCCTGCCGGCGTCCATCATGAACGTGATGCAGACGGATCGTACCGCCAGCCGCCATTTGCAGGCGTCGGCGGAAAGCGCCATCGAGCAGGGCAGCATTCCGTTCGACATGCTGATCGACGGCAGTTATTCGCTTAGAATCACCGTAAAGTAGTAACCATCAACCTCAAGAATTCACCGATGAAAACAATTCGACTCCTCCTGGTGGCGCTCGGCGCTCTGGCCACCGGTTTCGCCGTGGACACCCATTTCTGGCAGCATGGCGACCGTGCCGATTTCGAAAGCGGAACGCTGAAGAACCTCTCGCTGCGCGCCGATGGCCGGGTCTTTCTTGCTCCCCAATTCACCGAAATCTTCGACTCCTCCACCCCCTATCTCTGGACCCTGGCGGCCGATTCCAAAGGCAATCTGTACACCGCGGGCGGCGGCACGGGCAGCGGATCGGCCAAGGTCTTCGTGATCGACCGCGCGGGAAAGAGCCGTCCTTTCGCCGAACTGGATGGCCTGGAGATCCACGCCATCGTGCTGGATTCCAAGGATGAGGTTTACGCCGCAACCGATCCCGACGGCAAGATCTATAAGATCGCATCAGACGGCAAGCCCAAGCTATTCTACGATCCCCACCAGAAATATATCTGGGCCCTGGCGTTCAACAGCAAAGGCGACCTGTTCGTCGCCACTGGCGATCAAGGCGAGATTCACCGCGTCACTCCGGCGGGCGTTGGCTCGGTGTTTTTCAAAACGGAAGAGACCCACGCGCGTTCGCTCGCCATCGACTCGCAAGACAAGCTGATTGTCGGTACCGAGCCGAGCGGTTTGATTCTGCGGGTCTCGCCCATGGGCCAGGGATTTGTTGTGTATCAATCTCCGAAGCGCGAGATCACTTCCGTGGCAATCACCCAGGATGGCGCCATCTACGCCTCAGGCGTGGGCAACAAGATTGCCGTGGCACAAGCCGCGCCGCCACCGGGCCCTCCTCCTTCGCTGGCGCTTCCCGGCGGACCAGGCGTGGGCAACGCGCGAATCACGCCGGTGACGGGCGGTCCGGCAGCGTCTCTGGCTGGAGGCTCGGAAGTATATCGCATCAATACCGATGGCTCTCCGCGCAAAATCTGGTCGAACGCGCAGGATATTGTATACGCCATCGAATTCGATGCCGGTGGGCTACCGCTGGTGGGAACCGGCAATCGCGGTAAGATTTATCGCCTGGATTCGGACACCGTGAGCACGCTGTTGCTGGATGCTTCGCCCACGCAGGTGACGGGCTTTGGCCGGGGGCCCAAGGGGGAGCTCTACGCGACCACCGGAAACATCGGCAAAGTATTTCGTTTGGGCCCTGGCTTCGAAAAAACAGGCTCGTTTGAAAGTCCCGTGCTGGACGCGGGCGCTTTCGCCTATTGGGGCCGCATCACCTATCGCGGCTTGGGTAAAATCACGGTCTACACGCGCAGCGGAAATCGAAGCCATCCGGAGAGTAACTGGAGTCCTTGGGCGACGCTCGAAACGGAAACCAGCGCTGCGGCGTGCGATTCCTGCGGCGCCGGCCGGACCGCTTCCCCTCCGGCTCGCTTCCTGCAATATAAGATCGACTTGACCCCCGCCACCGGCCAGCCCGAGCCCGAGGTCTCTTATGTCGAGGTGGCCTACCTTCCGAAGAACGTCGCGCCCGAGGTAGCAACCATCGACATTACGCCAGTGAATTACCGCTTCCCCACGCCGTCGTTTTCGAGCTCGACGTCTACGTCCATCACTCTTCCGCCCATTGGCCAGAAGAGCAGCCCTAGCGTGTCCATTGAGAATGTTTCTCAAACCGTGAACTATGCCAAGGGCTTTGAAGGCGCCCGCTGGCTGGCTTCCGATGAGAACGGCGACACGCTGGTTTATCGCATCGAGATCCGCGGCGTAAAAGAGTCCGGCTGGAAGCTGCTGAAAGACAACGTCGCGGAAAAGTATTTGAGCTGGGATACGGGCGCGTTTCCGGACGGTGAATATGTTCTGCGAGTCACCGCCTCAGACTCCCCGAGTAACCCGCCCGATCAGGCGCTCACAGCGTCCCTGGTCAGCGATCCATTCTTGATCGACAACACGCCCCCGCAAATCGCAAAGCTAACAGCCAGTGCCACGACGGGCAACAAACTCGAAATCCGTTGGAGCGCTCGCGACGCGCGCAGCAGCATCGATCATGCCGAATATTCAGTGAACGGCGGCGAATGGGTGCGGGCTGATCCCGTAAGCCGGTTATCCGATTCACCCGACGAAGAATACCGCCTTCTGATCGACCGCCCCTCCGCGGGCGAACAGGTGATCGCGGTGCGCGTCAGCGATGAGTTCGACAATCAATCCGTTGAAAAAATCGTGCTGAAGTAAGTCACGAACGGTACATACTCGGATAGGCGGTCTTCATCTCGTGCGAGCGTTCTCGCGCCGTCTCGATTTGCACTAACTCGCCCTTCCCGATTCCAGGGCACCAGGCCGCCGTCTTTTTCCATTCGCGTTTGCTATCCACCAGCTCCGGCCAGAACGGAAACTTGCGGCATTGCACCGGCTTTACTGCATGAATAGAGCAACCGCCGTCGCGCAGGAAATGGCACTGCTGCTCACGGGGAACGCGCAGCCGCAACAGATGCTTGGTGCGATACACGTAGCGCCGCTCAAAATCGCGCGCCGTCATACCCACATACTCCGCGATGCGGTCGAGATCGTCTACAGTCAGGTAAACGAAGCCTTGCTGCTCGCAACAATTGGTACAGCCGGGCTGGCATTCGAACCGCAAGGCCGTCATATTATTGTTGACCATATAATAAGCCTTTTTGCGCTGTAATATTAAGCATGCGACTGATGCTGCTTTTTCCAATCCTCGCGACCATCGCCTTGGCGCAGCAGGGCACGGCCCAGTCCGGCAAAACCCAGTCCGACAAAACAAAGTCCGGCCCCGAATTTTCCACCGCCAATATGAACATGACCGCCAATCCCTGCGTCGATTTCTATCAGTACGCCTGCGGCGGTTGGATGGCCGACAATCCGATTCCCGCCGACCAGTCCCGTTGGGGCACTTTCGAACAACTGGCGGACCGCAATCGCACGGTTCTGCGAGGGATCTTGGAAAACGCGTCCGTCGACGAGCCGAAGCGCTCGCCGGTGGAGCAAAAGATCGGCGATTTTTACGCCTCGTGCATGGATGAATCGGAGATTGACAAGCTGGGTACTCAGCCACTGGACGCTGAGTTGAAGCGCATAGACGCCTTACAATCGAAAGACCAGATTGTCGATGAGTTGGTCCATCTGCACCTGATCGGCGTCGGGGTTTTGTTTAACTTCTACGCCAGTCCGGATTATAAGAATTCCACGCAGAACATTGCCGATGTGGACCAGGGTGGGCTGGGCCTTCCGGATCGCGATTACTATTTCAGACCAGATGCCAAGTCTGTGCAGTTGCGCGAACAATACGTAGCGCACGTGCGGAAGATGTTGGAGCTGGCGGGGGAACCGGCCGCCAAGTCCGCTGCGGACGCAGATGCCGTGATGCATATCGAAACTGAGTTAGCCATGGGAGCGCTCGACCGCGTGTCGCGGCGCGATCCGAACAAGACTTATCACAAGATGTCCATCAAAGAGCTGGAAGGGTTGTCCCCCGGCATCGATTGGCCTAAGTTCTTCGCCGGATTGGGCACGCCCGCTTTTACCGATCTGAATGTTTCGGTCCCGGACTTTTTCAAAGACCTGAATCAGGTTCTCGCAAACACCAGCGTCGCCGATCTGAAAACTTATCTTCGCTGGCATCTGCTCCACTCCGAAGCCCCGTTGTTAGCCAAGCCGTTTCTGGACGAAAATTTCCACTACTACGGCCAGATCCTGACTGGCACTACTCAGTTGGAGCCCCGTTGGAAGCGCTGCGTGCGAGCCACCGACGACGACCTGGGATTCGCGCTGGGCCAGAAATACGTGGAGCAGAATTTCCCGCCGGCGGCCAAAGCGCGGGTGCTGGGGATGGTTCAAGAGATCGAGACCATGCTGGGCCAGGATATTCAGTCGCTGGATTGGATGACGGCTCCTACCAAGCAGCAAGCTGTGGTGAAACTGCACGCCGTTACCAACAAAATCGGCTATCCCGACAAATGGCGCGATTATTCCAGCGTCAAAATCGTGCGGGGAGAAGCGGTGGGAAATGACGAGCGCGCCACCGAATTTGAAGTGCGGCGCGACATGAGCAAGATCGGCAAGCCGGTGGATCACGGCGAGTGGACCATGACTCCGCCCACCGTGAATGCTTATTACAGCCCGCTGCAGAACAATATTAACTTTCCGGCGGGCATTCTACAGCCGCCCTTTTTCGACAACCGCAAGGACGCAGCGGTGAACTACGGCGCCATCGGGTCCGTAATGGGACATGAGCTGACGCACGGCTTCGACGATCAGGGGCGTCAATTCGATGCCGAGGGAAACTTACAGAATTGGTGGACCCCGGAAGACGCCGCCGAATTCGAGAAGCGGGCGCAATGTTTTATCGACGAATACTCGGCGTTCACTCCGGTGGACGACGTGCATCTGAACGGCAAGCTTACGCTGGGCGAAAACACTGCCGACAATGGCGGCGTGCACCTGGCTTTCATGGCGCTGATGAAGTCGCTGGAAAACAAACCGCAGCCGCCTAAGATCGATGGATTCACGCCGCAGCAGCGCTTTTTCCTGGGCTATAGCCAGGTCTGGTGCCAAAACGTGCGGCCGGAAGCGGCCCGCATGCGCGCGCAGACCGATTCTCATTCCGACGGCCGCGATCGCGTCAACGGCGTGCTGGGAAACATGCCGGAATTTCGCGAAGCTTTCGCCTGTCATGCCGGGCAGCCGATGGTGCACGCACCGGCCTGCCGCGTTTGGTGACCTATGAAACTGATCCTGCTGTTTCCCGTCTTCGCTATTAGCGCCCTGGCGCAATCCGGCTCAGGGTTTAGCACGGCCAACATGGACATGACGGCCAATCCGTGTACCGATTTTTATCGATATGCGTGTGGAACTTGGATGGCGAACAATCCGATTCCGGCCGACCAACCTTCCTGGAATACTTTCAACGTGCTGGCGGATCGCAATCGCAACGTCTTGCGCGGCATCTTGGACAAGGCTGCGGTGAACGATCCCAAGCGCTCGCCGGTGGAACAAAAGATCGGCGACTTTTATGGTTCCTGCATGGATGAACCAACAGTAAACAAGCTGGGGCTCACGCCGCTCGAACCAGAGTTGAAGCTCATCGATGCGATCACCTCCAAGACCGGCGTATTGACCGAGCTGATTCGTCTGCATCGCATCGGCGTAGGAGCTTTTTTCGCATTCTCCTCCGAACCAGACGCCAAGAATTCGAGGCAGATGATCGCGGGGGCCGACCAAGGCGGGCTGGGCCTTCCGGATCGGGATTATTATCTCCGAACGGACCCGAAGTCGGTGAAGCTGCGGCAAGAATATGTAACTCACGTTCAAAACATCCTGGCGCTGGCGGGGGAATCGGCCGCGCAAGCCGCAGCCGGCGCACAGACCGTGATGCGCATGGAAACCGATTTGTCCAAAGCCTCGCTCGACGTGGTATCGCGCCGCGATCCCCAGCAGGTTTACCACAAGATGTCGGTGAAGGCGCTGGTGGCGTTGGCGCCGAGCATCGATTGGCCGAAATACTTCTCGGGCGTGGGCACGCCCTCCTTCACTGACCTGGATGTCTCCGTCCCCGATTTTTTCAAGGGTTTGAACGGGGTTTTCACACAAAGCTCGGTGGCCGATCTGAAAACCTATCTGCGCTGGCAATTGCTGCACGCCGAAGCGCGCATGCTATCCAAGCCCTTCGTCGACGAAAACTTCCACTTCTACGGCACGGCGCTGTCGGGTACTCCAGAACAACGAGCGCGTTGGAAGCGCTGCGTGGACGCGACCGATGCCAACTTGGGGTTTGCACTCGGCCAGAAATACGTGGAGCACGAATTCACGCCGGATGCGAAGGCCCGGGTTCTGGGCATGGTGCAGGAAATCGAAAAGATGCTCGGCGATGATATTCAATCGCTGGATTGGATGACTCCCGCCACCAGGCAGCAGGCGCTGGTCAAATTGCGCGCGGTCAGCGGCAAGATCGGTTATCCGGACAAGTGGCGCGATTATTCCAGCGTCAAAATTGTGCGGGGAGATTACCTCGGCGATGACCAGCGCGCCTCCGAATTTGAAGTGGCACGCCTGTTGAGCAAGATCGGTACGCCGGTCGATCGCAGCGAGTGGGGCATGACTCCGCCCA
>PKZC01000232.1 GCA_003132905.1 Bryobacterales bacterium
CCTCAGCGAAAAGTACAACATCATGCAATCGGCCATGGCCGCGGCCGAGCGCGTCTTCAAACTGCTGGATACGCCGGTTGAGATTCAATCGCGCCTTGCGCCCGTCCCTTTTCCGAAGACGCCGGCCGCTGTCGAGTTTGACCACGTTTGGTTCGCCTATAAACAGGAAGACTGGGTCTTAAGCGATGTCAGCTTCCGCATCGAGCCAGGTGAGACCATCGCCGTGGTTGGCCATACCGGCGCAGGCAAAACAACGCTCGCCAGCTTGCTGCTGCGATTTTATGAAGTGCAGCGCGGGGCCATCCGGATCGGCGNNCGGCACCGACATTCGCGATTTCGATATCGAAGATCTGCGCCGAAACTTCGGGGTGGTGTTGCAGGACCCGCATCTGTTCACCGGCACCATCGCCGAAAACATTCGACTGGGTACCCCCGGAATTTCCGACGAACATCTGGCCAATGCTGCGGCGCGCGTGAACCTGCTCGACTTTGTCCAAAGCCTTCCGCAAGGTTTTGCGCAACCGGTACGCGAGCGCGGCGCGGGATATTCCACCGGCCAGAANNTCAATCGTAATCGCGCATCGCCTCTCCACCATCCAGCGCGCCGACCGCATCATCGTGATGCACAAATCCAAGCTGCGCGAGATAGGCACGCACCAGGAGTTGCTCGGGCTGCGGGGCATCTACTGGAAGCTGTACCAGTTGCAATATAAGGATCAGGAGACCGGCGGCGCGCGGTTGCTGGAACAGCCAGTCACCGGCGACTAAGGTTTATCCCCGATCCCCTTCCCTTCAGTTTGTGTTGTCACGTACCATCTAGAAGAGATAGTAAAACTAGACGTACTGAAACAGAGGAGGAAGTTTATCTTGAAGCTGCTTTTTAGCAAAGCCCTAGTTGTTTTAGCCCTTACTTTTCCCGTCGCCGCTTTGGCCGACGTCACCGGCACGGTGACGCTGAACGCGAACAACACGCTGAGTCTCGACACCGGTGCGACCGGATCCACCGGAGACATTACCTGGACCGGCACCGCCATCACAGTGGCTGGCTCGGCCAAAGATGTCGATCTGGCCTCCACCCCGATCGGCAGCGCGTTGAACGGCCCGTCTGGATTCGCGCAAGTCGTGCAGTTAGGCCAAGCGTCGGCTTCCACATACGCGCAGGAGTTCGGCTCTTACTTGACGACGAGCTCAATCACACCGAAAGTTAACGACATATTGGTCGTAAAGACCAACGGCGGGAACTATGCCGCAGTCCTGGTTCTGAGCATCGGCGGTTCGATCAATCTCCAATTCGATACTCTCGCGGGATCATCCGGTGGCGGTACCCCGAGCGGCCCACAGATTACGGGTGTGACCAACAACTACAGCTACATCCCGACCGGCTTTCCCAACTCGGGCATCGCTCCCGGGACCATCTTCCTGATCTTCGGCAGCAGCATGTCGCAAGCCCCGGCGGGTGCCGTCACGCTGCAAGATACCGTTACCGGAATTCCGACGCAACTCCTCGGCGCCACACTCTCGGTCTCGGCGGGCGGAAAGACGTTCACCCCCGGAATGTACTACGCCACGCCCACGCAAATCGCCGCGGTTCTTCCCTCCGGCACTCCCACCGGCACCGCAACCATCACGGTGAACTACAACAACGCGACCAGTAACGCGTTCCAGTTCCAAGTGGTCCCTTCCGCTCTCGGCCTCAATACGTACTACGGCACCGGAAGCGGGCTGGTGATAGCCGTGAATGCAGCGAATGGAACCATTTACGGTTACACCAACTCGGCCAAGCCCGGCGACACGATCATTCTGTTTGGCTCGGGCCTGGGCGCCGACACCGCCGATAGCGACACCGTTTATACCAGCTCGCCCCATTCCGTAAACACGCCCTTGATCTATTTCGGAGGTGTCGCGGCCAAGGCGTTGTATGGCGGATCATCCGGCTATCCGGGCTACGATCAGATCAACGTCACCATCCCTGCGAACGCTCCCCTCGATTGCTTTGTGGCCTTGGCCGCCGTCACGACAAGCGGAAGCTCGACCACTGTCTCGAACTTCGCAAATCTGCCGATCAGTGCCAGCGGCGGCGACTGCAACAGCCCGGTCTTTGGACTTACGGGAACCACCATCACCTCCTTGAGCGGCCAAGGCACGGTCCGGTCTGGAAGCGTGATTATTGCCCAGCTTGTGGAACCAGCGATTCCGCCTGCAACCGGTACAAAGACCGATAATATCGCCGAGGCAAACTTCCAAAAGGAGACAGGGTCGTCGTTCGGGAGCTCGAACGGCTCCTTCTATTCGATTGGCAGTTGCTTCGTGAGCGAAGTCGTCAGCGCGAGCGGCGGAGGCACCGTTACGTCAACGGGCCTGGATGCGGGGAGCAGCATCGGTCTGACGGGCCCGGCTGGCTCTTACACCTTGACGGAATCGACGTTCTCGAAAGGAAGCTATGTCGCGTTGCTTCCCTCAACCGCCATCACTTCGACCGGCGGAGCGTTCACTTTTACCGGAACTGGCGGGGCGGACGTGGGCAGCTTCAATGCAACCATCACTCTCCCCAATCCGATTCTCACCTGGACCAACCAGAGCGCCGCAGCCACCGTCACTCGCACGCAGGGAGTGCAGGTGAATTGGACGGGCGGCGCCCCCGGTACCTACGTGATCATTTCAGGAAATTCGTCTGACCCCAACTCCGGAGCCAGCGGTTCCTTCACTTGCGTCGCACCGCAGAGCGCTCTCACGTTCACCGTTCCGAGTTACGTGACGCTCACTTTGCCGGCAGGAACCGGATCGTTGATCGTGGAGAACGGCACGTCGTTCGGCACCTTCACGGCCAGCCAACTCGATCATGGCACCACCTTCGGGTTCACCGGCGTGGAAATCAACAACACCTACCAGTAGGCCGCTGATCCTGACAATGCTCGCGTAATCATGTAGTAGCAATGGGGGCTGGGGCGGAAGCCTCGGCCCTTTTGCTTATCAGCAGCAGAATCGCACTGGGCAGATAGGACAGCCCGATTGTCCAGAAGGAAACGACGCAGATCACCACGGTGAAAACCAGAAGCGCTGCGCCCGCCATCCGCCGGAATCGTTCTGAAGACAATCCCCAAAGGCTCAGCGCCACCGGAATCGCCAGCACGATCGCGGCGCGTGGTCCGTGGGCCGGGCTCCATGGCGTTGCGTAGAAAAGAACAATCCATGCGAACGACACCAGCGCTGAGAGGATGACTGCCGATTTCGGCATGTTCAGCCGCCTCATTGGCTACTCCATCACTTTGAAGGAAAAATTCGGCCAAACGTCGACCGGCAGTTTCGATGCCGTCTTCATGGCCTCTGAAAGCTCGGGCGGCATCTTGTCATAGCGGTTGAACCAGGCTTCGGCGCGAGCGCGGTCGCCGGTTGCTTCTATCGTGAGCAGCTCTTTCGATAAACTTGCGATGGCCGCCGGCATCCGCGCGAAGTCCACCGTATATTTGCCGGCTTCGCGCTTCACCGCCTTCTGTTCCAGCAGGTAATTGAACTCCATCATCTCGGCGCGTCCATGCGCCTCGGCCACGCCGTATCGCACCGACCGAAAAATCCCGGCCACGTACGACGAGTAATATTCCTGTGCGCGGCTCTTCGGAAGCGCTCCGTGGTCCATCAGCCAGGCCAGCCCATACATGCCAACCACGTCGGCCTTGGCTTCCTCGAGCGCCGAATATACCGGACCGATTGCTTCCGTGATCGGCACTTGTTTCCCATTGATCCGCGAATATGCCGGACCCAAACCATGCGAGATTTCGTGCAGCACCACCGCCGCCAGATAGCCTTCGCCGGAAGCCTGCGCGGCCTGCGCCTCTGGCATCAGATATTTCGCCAGCGGCAGCACTACATTGTTGACGCGCGCGTCCATGAAATTCTTGAAGAAGATTTTCTTGGTGCCTTTGGTATCGTGAACGCGCGGATCGTTGGGCAGGTTGTCGGCCACGGCTTGGTAACCGTGCAGCAGGTCCCCCGTGCGGAACGGCGCGTCCATCACTTCCATGGGAGTGGGCTGGCCGTGTTTCGATGGCCGGTCGGCAGCCGCCAGGGGCAGGGCATCCTGAATATCGGGAACGTACTTCTGATACAGCTCCAGCTTCGCGCTCTCGGGCTGGTTGCGGATGAGCAGCGCCGCCTCGTACGACGTCTTCACGCCCAAAACTCCGTCCAGGTAGGTTTCATACGGCGCGAAGATCACATCGATTTTGGGGCTCTTTAGATCCAGCCATTTCAGATCGCTTGGATAATAATCGTCCGATAGCAGCGCGTCGGCGCGCATGCGTAGGAACTGCGCGAAATCCTTGTCGTCGCTCAAATCGGCGGCCTCGCGCAGCGCCTTCGCGGCAGGGTCCAGCCATTTCTTATAAGCGACATGATAGGGGATTGCATCCAGTTTCGCGCCGTTCCATCGAAGCATCGTGTAGGGACTATAGATGGCGTCCTTTTCGGACGGATGCGCCTTCACATAGGCTTCAATCTGCGCGCTGGTGAGACCTTCCGGGTAAAGATCGCCTCCCGGCGGCATGGGTTTGGTTCCAACGAACGGCTTGTTTTCGTCAATCAGATCGAAGCGCGCGCCATTGATGAACAGCAGCCGCTTCAGATTTGGATCTTGCGTGGTTTTGTACAATTCCAGCGCCTGAGGATCGCTTTGCTGCCAGTAGATGGCCTCCATCTGGCGCGACGCCTCCACCAGTTTGTCCACTTCCTGCCGCTCGCGCGCGTTGAGCGTTTCGGAATGATGCGGCATGTCCACCGGCTTCCAGCGCGCCAGGCGCTGGGCGATATCGGTGGCTGGCGATGCGGCCAATAACAGGAACAGAAGAAGGTAATTCATCTGCCTTCATTCTACGGCCCAGGCGGCCCGGCAATGCCCGCCGATCCTTCAAGCCGCCCCAGGATTGTTTTTGAGAAACGGTCGTGGTATAAACATGCTCCTAAGGCCAGTATTGCGGAGGGATTATGGGCAAAAACATCATCATTTGCTCCGACGGCACCGGTAACACCGCGAATAAGGATCGCGGCACGAACGTCTTTAAACTCTTCGAAGCGGTGGATCTCAATGGTCACCTCGTCAATCCTAAGCTTACGCTGCAAGTCGCGCTGTACGACGATGGCGTGGGCACGGAGAGTTTTCTTCCATTGAAATTGATCGGCGGCGCCTTTGGCTGGGGATTGAAGCGCAATGTCCTGAATCTTTATACCGGCTTGGTCAGGATCTACGATCCGGGAGATCGCATTTATCTGTTCGGCTTCAGCCGTGGAGCGTTCACGGTGCGTACGCTCGCCGGCTTGATTGCCCAGGCCGGAATCCTCGAATGGGAACCGCTCAACACCACGGAAGCAATGACCAAAGCCGTGGCAGCGCTTTACAACACCTATCGCAAGGGCTATCGAACGTGGCTCTGGCGGATGCTGCACGGCAAGAGCGAGGACGCCGTAAAAGCCGCCGCGAAGACCGCGATGGACGAGTTCACAAAACTGCATCCCTCACACGATGCGGATATCCACTTCATCGGAGTGTGGGACACGGTGGATTCGGTAGGCGGCCCCTTCCACATCAGCAACCTGATTAATTCGGTGATCCATCGTTTCAAGTTTCCCGATTATAAGCTGAGCTCCAAGATCCAGCACGGCGTCCAGGCTCTCAGCATCGACGATGCCCGTGCGGAGTTTGTGCCCCGGCTGTGGGAGGCCAACGACAAAGTGGAACAGGTCTGGTTTGCCGGCGTTCATTCCAATGTCGGCGGCGGTTATCCCAAGCAAGGCATGTCTCTGGTGACGATGGATTGGATGACGCAGAAGGCAGTGGAAAACGGATTGCGGATGTTAGAAGACGACCGCAGACGTTATTGGGAGCACGGCAGCGTGGACGACAAATTGTACGATTCGCGCGCCGGGCTGGGCGTGTTCTATAGGTGGTGGCCCCGCGACATGCAGCGGCTATGCTCGAAACAAAAAGCGGCCTGCCCCCCGAAGGTGCACCTCAGCGTACTGGAACGCATCGCGCATGGGACGGACGGGTACGCGCCGGGCACACTCGCGCCCCAAGTGGAAGTGGTGTTCACGCCCAGCGGCGATGATGTGCAGGATCAAGCCTTGAAAGTGCGCGTAAAAGCGGTGAACGCCGTGCTCGCGAAGGTGCTGGCCGGAAGCGAGAACCTCCCGAAAGTAGGCGGGACGATCGTCATCGGGCAATTCGCCTACTACATTTATGTGGCTTCTTGTTTAGCCGTGATCGTTGCCGCGGCGATCCTTCAGGATCCCGGTTCGCTCAATCCATGGACTGTGCTCAAGAACGCCGCCATGATCCTCTACGATGCGGTAACGGCCCAATGGGGCCCCCTGGTGGAGACTGCCAAGCGGCTGGTGCAGAATTCCGACTTGTTGTTGTTCTTGATGCTCGGTTTCGCTATTGCAGCGATCCTGGCCTCATATGTGGATCATGTTCGAAGCCGGGAATTTTCGAGCTTTTGGCACAAATCGCGTCACGACCTGCGCGAGGCGCTGAAAGCCGCTCTAGAAAGCATGCGAGGCGGATCGCCGCCCCCGCCTTCCACGCCACCGCCCGCGTCTTCCGCTAGCGCATAGCCCAAGCATCCCATCCGTACGCCAGCCGGCAGCCACCAGCCACCAGCCACCAGGCGGCAAGCGTAGAATCATTATTGAACAAGGTACACCTGTGACCCGAACACAATCCCTAAGCGTCCCGGCGCCCCTGCAGTCGCACTCGCCCAGGCGGTTGCGGTCGCCCAAGCGAGTCAGCCGGCTATTCGGCGATCTCAAAGTGCGCATCAAGCTGATGGTGCTGCACAACGTGTTTTTCCTGATCTTCGCCATCGGCGTCTACTTCGCGCTTTACCCCTATCTTCCCGACCACGCGAAGACCAATCTGTTCATTGTGCTGGGGGCGATTTACATCCTGGCTGTGCTGGTGCTGGAAACCACCATCATGCCGCTGTACGTGTATCGGCCGCTGCACTTGATGCTGGAAGCCGATCAAGCCACGCAGCAGGGCGATCGCGACCGCGAGCTGATCAACGAAGCCTTTATTCCCGGCGACGAAATCGGCCACATCATGCGTTCGCGCAACGCGACAGTCATCGAACTCCGCAAGCGCGAGGAAGATCTGGAAGAGGCCTTGCGAAAGCTGGAAGCGCAGGATCGCCTGGTCAGCCTTGGCCTGCTCAGCGCCAGCGTCGCGCATGAGCTGAACACGCCGCTCACAGTCCTGCAAGGCTCCATCGAAAAACTTACCGAAACCACCGACGACGCAGCGACGCTGGAGCGGCTGGCTCGCATGCTGCGCGTTACCACACGCATCCGCCGCATCAGTGAAAGCCTGGTGGATTTCTCGCGCGTCCGCAAACAGCATATGGAGCCGGTGCCGTTGCGCCACTTGATCGACGAAGCCTGGGCGCTGGTGGCCATCGACAAGAAGGCCGTGGCTTCGCGGTTCGTCAATCATGTCGACTCAGACGAGGTGGTCACCTGTAATTCCGATCGCCTGGTGCAGGTCTTCGTCAATCTGCTGCGCAACGCGCTTTACGCCATCCCGTCTTCGGGCGAGATCGCGGTCCATTCCAAGCGTTTGAATCGTAATGCGCAGCCGTGGATCTCGGTCACCGTGGAAGACAACGGCCCCGGAATCGCTGCCGACGTGCTGCCCGACATCTTTGAAGCCTTCGTATCCACGCGGCTGGACGCTAAGGGAACCGGGCTCGGACTCACCGTCGCGGAGGGCATCGTTCACCAGCATGGCGGGACCATTGCGGCTTCGAATCGCCCGGAAGGAGGCGCTTGTCTGGAAGTAACATTGCCCGCCTCCGGCTCGCGGCGCGCGGGAGGAACGCATTGGCAGTAAAGCCTGCGTCCGAACGCACGGCCGATCCGCCCCCGGTCAATGGCCTGGTGGATCTGGCGATTCTTGACGACGATCTCGATTTTTGCAACTACCTGGAAGATGCCCTGAAGGACGATGGACTGTACTCCATTCGCGCGTTCGGCCATCCCGATGAACTGTTCGCCGGCTGTGAACAGCGCCTGCCCGACATCGTTCTGCTCGACATGAAGATGGGCGAATTCAAGGGCGACAAGGTGCTGGAACAACTGCTGGCCGCCTATCCGGGCTTGTGCGTCATCATCGTCACCGGCTATCCGTCGCTCGAAGACATGCGCGCCACCTTCAAGATGAAGGTGTTCGACTATATTTCGAAACCCTTTTCTCTCGCGCATCTGCGGCAGACGCTGCACAATGCCATCGATAAGTATGGATTCGGACGCACGGCGCAGGATCGGCTGCGCGAACGGCTGGGCCATCAGATCAAGATGCTGCGCGTGGAGCGCGATTGGTCGCTCAAGGATCTGGCCGCCGCCACGAAGCTCAGCATCTCGCAAATCAGTTCCATCGAGCGGGGCGCCAACCTGCCGAGCATCGAAAGTTTGCTGGCCATCTGCCGGGCGTTCGATAAGCGGCCGTCGGAAGTTCTGTCGGCCATCGACTTTTGATGCGCTCGACCGCAGAGCCGCTCACGCTAGTTCGCGCGTTCCAAGCATCGCTCGAAGAAGAAAAGAGCCGCGAGCTGATTCTCGCTTTACTGGAATGCAGCGAGGCGCCGTTTTCGCGCGATCAGTTTCACCCGGGCCACATTACCTGCACGGCTGTGGTGCTGCATCCGAACGGCAGCCAATTCCTTTTGATGCATCATCACCGGCATCGGCGCTGGCTGCTTCCCGGCGGGCACGTCGAGGAGGACGATGTAACTTTGAGTGACGCAGCGCGTCGCGAGGCCATCGAAGAGACCGCAGTGCAAATTGCAGGCGCTGGCTCCGCCATCTTGGCCGGGATGGACGTGCACGCAATTCCGGCCCGCAAAGGCGAGCCGTACCATCTGCATCACGATCTGATCTTCGCTTTTAGCGCGGAGTCTGAAGAGTTTGCTGTTACCGACGAAGCGCCCCAGGTGACATGGTGCGGGCTGGACGAATTTGCCCGCTATCAGCTGCCTTCCAGTATCGTTCGAGCCGCCGGCCGAGCGCTAAAAAAATAGAAGCCGGTGAACACTCGGAGGAAGATGTTCACCGGCCGGCAACTGAACTGCTTTCGCCGATCAGACTGCCTAACTCAAAATCGAATTCGTTTTGGAGAGAAAGCGAAATGCGATATTGCTACTTCAAAAGACGTGCCTGCCGTGCTCCAGGTTTCTTTAGGTCGCCCTTGGAAATCTAGGTTTTGGGCAGTTCTGAGAGGCGCGGGCAGGCTACAGTGGTCTGGTGGACGGAGTGATTGTTGTCGACAAGCCGGAGGGTCTCACCTCGCACGACGTCGTGAATCGCATGCGGCGTCTGGCGAAAACGCGGAAGGTGGGGCACTTAGGCACGCTCGATCCCATGGCCACCGGCGTACTTCCATTGGTGATTGGCCGAGCCACACGCTTGGCGCAGTTCTTTTCGAGCGGAGAAAAAACGTACGACGCCAGGATTCAGTTCGGATGGGCCACCGATACGTATGATCGCGAGGGAACCCGTGTATCCGAGCCCGTCACGCCGCGGTTCACACGAGCCGAATTAGAGGAAGCGCTGGAGCGATTTCGCGGCCCGATCCTGCAAACGCCGCCACCTTTTTCGGCCAAGAAAATCGCCGGGATACCGGCCTATCGTCTGGCGCGGAAGCACATCGCGGTGGACCTGAAGCCTGTCGAGGTTACCGTGTTCGCGCTCGAGCTTATGGAATTCAATGACGCTACAGCGCGCATCTGCCTGCGCTGTTCGGCTGGGACTTATCTGCGAGGTATTGCGCACGATGTCGGCCAGCTACTCGGCTGCGGGGCATTTCTAACCGCTCTGCGCCGGACGGCGTCGGGCGAGTTTACAGAAAGCCATGCACGCACTCTGGAAGCTTTGGAAGAACTGGCGCGCGCCGACGCTTTACACCAGATATTAATTCCAGCCGCAAGCGTATTGCCCGAGATTCCGAACGCCATTGTGGACGCGCTCACGGCCGGTCAAATCCGGAATGGCAAGGATTTCAGGCTCTCGCCGTTTGTAGATAGAAGCGGTGCGAAATACGTCAAGGCAGTGAGCCCGGAAGGCGATTTGATCGCTATTGGCGAGGTACGAATGCCGAATCTGTATCATCCTGTGCTGGTTTTGTGAGGGTCTAGAGGCGAATGAAGCAAGTTTCTACGCAACTTGCACACCGCGTTGGAATCAACGACTTACGATTGAATTGTAGCTGGCGCTGTATCTTCTGGCCTGCAGCCATGTCGCGGAGAGGTTTATTTTCAATGACTTGGCAGCCAAAGCGCGGCAAGCAGCCGAAGGCTAGCTAGCTCTTAGGAAGTAGCGAGCTAAGAGTGCCGTTCGGCCGTAGCTCGTCGAGGTCCATATCGCCTGCGGGGATTGTTCGCACGCCACCTTTAGGCAGTCTGAACCGGAATGATCCATCTTCCAATCGGTCATAAGATAGGCAGTCAAAACAATCGACTGGCCATTCGAAAGTTGGATCTTCGGGAGTGCCGAACCGCTGATATCGTATTCTCACTATCTGCCGTGGCATACTACCTACCATTAAACCATTTCGCTGCCACAATGTTCTCAAAGCATTTTAGGTATCAAATGTTCCAGGCCCCAGCAGACAAGAAAAAAGGCCGCCAACCCGAAAGTCTGCGGCCGAAGGAGGGCTAGGTAGGTCAAAACGCGGCGAGCCTAGCGGCGAGCCACGAGAGGTACTCCTCTAGCGATTTACAAGCGCCCGCCTTGTCACTATCCCATTCACCTCCGGGGTATAGATGAATGATGTGCCCGAGTGGTCCAACGTAGTACAGGTCTCCATCAGCATCTTCCTTAAAGTGAAAGCCGTGGTCTGCTAGCCATCTTTCCTCGTCTTCCGTTCCTCGTTCAGGCAGCATACTGATAACCTGATGTATTCGGTTCTCGCAGTCACAAGTGGCGATGCCATCTTTCGCTTTAAGAGCCTTGTTGCAGTGAGGACAACGGCTCACTGTCCGTCTTCTATTGTGCGCGCTCATTGAAGGGTACACCTTCCTTTCGATTAGAAGTGTAGAGGCGCGTCGGGCCGCGTCCAAGCGCTATTTTTACGGCAGGACGCAAAAGGGCCGCAGGCGAATTGCCCACGGCCCCTTCAAACATCCAGGCAGGGCGGTGAGGTAGATGTTGGTTGAGGCTGATTGTAGCGCGGGGTTGCTTCGAGCACTCACCCTATTTCTAGTCGGAATCGTTGTGATGCGCAGTGTCGTAACCCATAGTCTGTTCCGGCAACGGGTTTCCATCCTTGTCTTTTCCCATCCCTTTAATCCACGGCATCCAGGTCGCAAGGAAGGCAAATCTGAGGTGGCGAATTTCGTTAAACACATCCCTGTATCTCACGATTCCCCACATAACGAGGCCGTGCGGAGGACCTCCGCTTTTGATCGCATCTACTTCGTTATCCGGCACTCTGCCGGAGACTCGGCGATTAATAAGTTTCGTTGTTCCCGGAGCAATGAGGCTGACGCTGATTCCAGCGGAGCTATCCGGCAGCGGGAATCCAAAATCATCAGGAAGTGGAACCGGAACGATCTCTGCGGTGGCCTTAAAGGTCACATCGTATGCAGGCGTATTGCCACGGTTGAGCAGACTGATTTGCACTTCAAAGACATGATTGGCGTCCTGAAAGATAGCCGAATTAAAGGCAGCGGAGAGATAGGCACGATTTTGCAAGGTGAAGACAAATTTCTGAGTGTCAACCATCTCGCGCGTAATGATGAGGCTTTTTTGAACAGCCTGGGTGCTTTCAGCCAGACTCCCAGCAACCCCTTCCATAGCCGTTGCGGCACGCGTCGCTTCGAGTATGGATGCCCGAACATCGCTCGTCTGAGCAGTAGCAATTTCGTCCATTTTCTTTATGGTCTGTTTCAGCCTGCTGGCTTGAATACCAAAAACGACCGTCTGAAGAGCGCCAATAAACACAATGGCTCCGGTCAACCAGACCATCCACCAATCGGTCGAAGATTGGCCGAGTTCTTGTGTTTTTCGCTTGGAGGCTTCATCGTTAGTCTTTGTGGGTGGCAAAACCTGGACAAAGATGGGCGATTGTTCAGTGCCGCGCTCGTTGTTACTGGTCACGGCTTGACCGTTTTTGGTGGCGTGCTGTGGATTGCTGGCTTTTACCGCTGGAGTTGGGATTGGTGGTTGTGATTGGACAGATGTGGAGCAAAGGATAATCAGCAGTGTTAGTCGCCGCATTAGCCAGCCATTCTATACCCCAGCATCGACAGAGGGGTGGTGCGCCAAATCTGTGTCCCTGCCCCGAGATGCTTTTTATGAGGGCCTTGCAGCGTTATACGTTTCGCGTGCCAACTCGATTAACTTCTCGCGCCCTTCCGAGCAGAAGACATCGGCCCGGCGAATTGCCGTTTGGCAGTGCTTTTGTAAATCGTCGAGGGCGGACGTATCCAAATCCGCTCCGACTTCCGCATGGGTTTCGCGGAACTCACGTGTCGCACGTTCAGCTTCCGAAAGGTCTTCGCGCAGCGCCCTCAATCCATCCTGATAGCCTGGGTTAGCTAAGGTCCCGGCGATCAGAGTCGCAGTCATGATGCCAATAGTTTCCCTTTCAAGGGCCGATTGGCGGTCCTTCGCCAATAGGCTCAGCGAGTCTACTAACTTGCGCAGTAGATCAACAGCGCGAACTCCCAGGCCGCATAAGACAACACCGATTAGTAGAAGCAGATACCATCTGTTCATTGGCTTCCGGTTACCTTTCTGACGATTGTGATCTTGAGTCCTACCGCTGAGCGAGTTCGCCGAGAATCGCAAAGTGTTCGGTCTGGAAAAAATGAATTGCGAAGCCACAAACAAACGCGATGCCATCCTCCGGCGGCAGGAACTCTTCAGGGGTTGCTACATTAAAAGCCGCAGTCTCCAGATGGAGAGTCATATCCCATCCCGGCGCGAAAAGATCCAGTGAATCGGAAGAAAATGCTCTGAGCTTCGCCAAGCCAGTAAATTTCACTGGCCCGTAGTGTACGGTTACCCAGAGCATCGATTGTTCCCTCTCCCACTTCCTCGCGAACAATTCCAGGAACTCTTGGCGTGATGAATCCATTTTTGATCTTTCTCGCTCGGATCTACGGCTTGGACAATGCTAGGAAACTAATAATTCTGACACGCTCAACACGTGATCGGCGATTCCCGCTGACATTGCGGGAGTGACGCGCAACGTGCCATGCAACCGGGAGCCGCACGGCCCCGTCCACCGGAGGCAGTCGGCGCATGAAGCGGCGCAGGGACCTTCTGGAACGGGTCCTCATTCTCAACGCCATCGAATTCGAGGAGCTAGCGGTTGAAGAGCTTCGCCGAATCGTTGGGAACGAAACCATCAACCGAACCGCGATCAGCGTGTTGCTTATGCTAGTCGACCGGACCCGCCCCGTAGTTGCCGCAGCCTTTCCCCTCAGCGATTCCTCCTGCCAGTAGCCTCTTAAGCCGGGCGTTCGCGCCCGGCCCTCCTCATTTTATATACGCAGCGTCCGCGCACAGCACCCCGACACAAAGCCGCTGCTACTGTGGTGCGAACCTTGGACGACCCTCGTGTAGCTCGTGTGTATCCGCGTATCCGGGCCGCGTGTATCCGGGTTGTAGCACGGAATGCGTTTTTAGCGGGAGTTAGGCTAAGTGTGTGTACGCTAAGTGCTTGACGCTAAGGAAACACAAGGGTTAAGAAAGAATAATACCAACTCCGGTTCCCTCCTTACCGGGTTGGTTTATGATGCAAGTGTGCGGCTCCGTTTCGCGATTCTACTGGTCGTTGCGGGGGCGCAGTTCGCAACCGGGGCGTGGGCCCAAGACGACGCGAGCATCGAGAAAGCCAATCACGCCGCCCACGCAGGCGATTCCAAGAGCGAACCAAAGTACGATCAGACGTTTTCCGGGCCCATTGTGGAGATAACGGCCACCCAGATCACCGTCTCGCGCAGCATCCTGGGCAAACCCGCCGAGAAGCGAACCTTTTCGGTCAAGCCCGACACGCGCATCGAAGGCAAGCTGAAGGTTCGGGTGAAAGTAACGGTGGGATACGTCACCACCGATGATGGCGATGTCGCCCGCTTGGTGGTGGTGCGGAGTTCACAGAAGCCGTCTGAAAAAAAGCAGCAGCCGTAACGGCTACTTCTTCTTTTTCCGTTTGGCGGCCCAGCCTTCTTTGTTAACCTGGCGCGAGCGGCCGATGGCCAGGGCTTCCGGTGGGACGGCATGGGTGACTACCGAGCCCGCGCCGATGTAGCTGCCGTCGCCGATTTCGAGCGGCGCAACCAGGGTGGAATTGCTTCCCACAAAAGCGTCTTGGCCGATCTGAGTTTTGTGTTTGCTCAAGCCATCGTAATTGCACGTGATGGTGCCGGCGCCGATGTTGGTACGATCGCCGATCTCGGAATCGCCCAAATAGGCCAAATGATTGGCTTTCGCTCCCGCGCCGAGGCGAGTGTTCTTCAGCTCGACGAAGTTGCCGATACGCGCATCTTTGCCGATGCGGTTCCCTTGCCGCAAGCGCGCGAAAGGTCCAACGGTGACGCCCGCTTCAATGTGCGAGTCCGCGACGCTCGAGAACGGAGCAATTTCAACATTCGAGGCGATGGTCGAGTTTTCGACGATGGAGCAAGCGCCAATGCGGCAATCCTCGCCGATTGCGGTGCGTCCCAGAATTTGCGCGAAGGGTCCGACCACGGAATCCTGGCCGATCTGAACGCTCGAATCGATGGTCACCGTTTCGGGTTTCTCGATTGTCACGCCTGAGAGCATCAGCTCGTGCACTTTACGCGTGCGGAAGACTTTGTCCACTTCGGCCAGTTCAACGCGCGTGTTGATTCCGAGCAGCTCCGCCGAATTTTCCACTTCCATCGCGGCCACCGTATGGCCTGCGCGGCCCAGGATCTCTACGATATCGGTCAGGTAGTATTCGTGGGCTGGATTGTCAGGGCGGATTTCAACCAGGTGCTTCCACAGCAGCTCAGCTCGGAAGCAATAGATGCCGGAATTAATGAAAGGGATTGCGAGCTGTACGGAGGTGGCTGCCTTATGTTCCACTATGGCGCGCACCTTGCCTTTTTCGCCGAAAACGATGCGGCCGTAGCCGGTAGGATCGGCCAGGCGGGTGGTGATTAACGTGGCTGCCGAGTCGCCCGCGATTTGGCGTTGTACCAGTTCAGTGAGCGTAGCCGGCGAAAGCAGCGGGCAATCGCCATAAAGCACCACCACCAGGCCCGGCTGGGAGGCGGGATTGGAGTCGAGTGACGCCCGACAGGCCAGCAGCGCGTGCCCGGTTCCTTTTTGTTCGGTTTGATCGACGAAATGCACGCCAGAGGACGCCAGCAGCGCTCGGACTTGAGGAGCTTGGTGCCCCACTACAACCGTGGCGTTGCTCGAAGGGGCGATCGCGGTAGCCGCTTGCACCACGTGCTCGATCAGAGACAGACCTCCGGCGCGATGCAGCACTTTCGCGCGCTTGGATTTCATCCGGGTGCCAAGGCCGGCGGCCAGGATCACCACTTGGGTCTGGGATGACATTACTTGGACAGGTTAACTAACGCTCCCCGAGGACTCGCACTTTCCGGCGGGACATTTGGCCGCGCTTTGCCAATTGTAGTGCAACATCGGCGGAAGCGCGCGGGTCGTGACGCACGCTGTCGCCGGCAGCTAACAGATCGGCGGCCACCACTTGCAGCCCCATCTCGGCCAATCGGTCGAAGTCGTTGAGTACCGAGCGCACTTTCTGNNGTCTCGCCCGGTTGCCACATCAGGTTCACGAAGTAAGCTTTCAAAGCCCGGCTGCGCTTGATAGCCGGGGCGATACCATCCACCAGCAGGTTGGGAATAATGCTGGTGAACAGAGAACCCGGTCCGAAGGTGATCAGGTCGGCATCTTCGATGGCGGCCAGGGTTTCGGGGAGCGGTTGGCAGTTGCGCGGCTGCAGATGAATCCGCCGGATGCGGGAACGGCTCTTTCCGATTTTCGTTTCACCTTTGACGATCTTGCCGTTTTCTAGCTCGGCTTCCAGCACCACATTCGTTGCGGTTGCCGGATAGATGCGGCCCAGGCTGGCTAGGACTTCCGATGAGACCTTCACCGCTTGTACAAAATCGCCTGTCAGGTTTGTCAGGGCGGTGAGAAACAGGTTGCCGAAGCTGTGTCCCTTCAGGCCGCGGCCTTCCGAGAACCGGTATTGGAACAATTTAGAGAGCAAAGCCTCATCTTCTGAGAGGGCTACCATACAGTTGCGGATATCGCCGGGCGG
>PKZC01000122.1 GCA_003132905.1 Bryobacterales bacterium
TAGTGTGAACACGCCCTAGTCGAAATCGAACGGATTCTTAGGCTTGGGGGCGTCGGGGTTTTCTTTGGCCTGCTTCAACAGTTCGTCGAATTTGCGCTCCAGCACCTTTTGATGGCCTTTGTGCTGCTCAAACGACTTCTGGAACACCTCGTCGCGCCGCGCCTCTTCGCCTTTCAGCTTCTGAACGGCAGCGCCAATATCCTCGATAGCGGGCGGCCTCTTGTGCTCTTCGTAGCTGATCACGGCTTTGAGCTCGGCGTCGATCTGAAGCTTGGCTTCGCAGCACGGACAGCGAACTTCCACCAGCTGGCTTTTGCCTTTGGCCATATTGAGATACTAACGTAGCGCGTAGGGCGCGCGCTTTTGATTAGTGCTGCTGATCGGGAAAAGGAATCTCGCGCGGACCGTCATCCAGTCCCTCGATGCGAATAACTGCTGGCTTGGCCGGGGCGGGAATCGGGGTCAGCACAGGCGCGGGCTTGGGTTGTATTGTCCAGGCCGCGTTTCGGCCAGCCTGCGCCGACGCTTTCTGTGCGGCGGCAAAAGCCTGCGCGCTCTTGTCGAGTTCCTGCTGCGTCATGCGCAGGCTGATTTTGGCGGCCGATCCGTCNNACTTGAGTTTCTTCGCGATCTCCTGCACTTCGACGCCGCTGCTCTTGTCCTTCGCAGCCATATTGATGAGGTGCGTTAGTTCGGCAGTCATGCGCTTGGCCACGGCATCCGATGAGAAGCGGACGGTGATATCGGCCGCAAGGCCCCCGCGCACATTGACGCCAGCTTCGAAACCGCGTGCTTCAGACGNNCGCAGCAGCCCCGCCACTGAATCGCTCGACATAATTTCGGCGGCGTCCATAATGAACCAGAAGTCGTAATTGGCGTCCATTTCAGCCGCTCGCGCCAACAGGGGGTTGACGGTTTGAGGAGGCGGACCAAATTGATTGCGATCAAGCGTTGTAAATACCGCCTTCGGGTCGCCAAACAGAATGGTCTCCGCATCGAACAGAACCCAAGCGACCTGCTTGGCGTCCTTGCCCTGAGGCCGGTAGACCTGGAAGGCATTGTAGGATTGCGCCTTCGCGCCGAAGCGGGCAAAGACCTGGTGCACTTTGGCCGGATCGAAATGTCCATGAATGGCGATGAGAACCGGCGGCTGGGTGGAGTCGTCGGGCGAGTTGTTGCCGGGCGAAGAGATCAGGATGCGATCGATATCGTCGAGCAGCTCTATGCCCGGGATGGAGGGCAATGGCATGCCCGAAAGGCTCAGCCACTTCTCGCGGATCATGTCGGCGGTCTGCGACTGCCGGATACGCACCCAGTCAATACTGACCAGCGCCTTGGCGTCCGGATAGACGAATCGCCACGGCGCGGCGTCGGGCTGGGGATTTGCCTGCGCGTAGGTGATGACCGGAGTGAGGAGGATGGCGAAGGCGAGGGCGGCGCGAAGACGTGGCATAGCTATCTATCCATCGACAGAATTGGGCGTCGACAACAGCATCGCACGGTAATATTGGATGTGTTGATAACGAAAGACTCCGGGAAAAGCCGCAGCCGTCTATTTGCTTCGGCGGTCAGCGATTTCCTCCAGCGGCATCGCAAGAAACAGATGCTGGCTCGGTTGAATGAAGTTTATGCCAGCGAGGCACAGCCGATGGACAAACGCCTGCTCAAGGGGATCAAGACCAAAGTCGTGCGAACGATAAAGGAGAAACAACATGCTCCAAAAGACATCTGAGTACCCCGCCGTGCCTCCCGACGATCTCACGCGCAATCTGACCATCGCGCAGGTCGATAAGGACCAGGGCCTGCAGCACATTGGTCTGGTAGGAGATACGTACACTATCACCGTCAGCGGTGATGACACAGCGGGAGGATTCTGTGTGATCGATATGCACATCCCACCCGGCGGAGGCCCTCCTCCACACCGCCATGATTTCGAGGAGACTTTCATTCTGCTGGAAGGCGAGATCGAGGCGACGTTCCGCGGCAAGAAATCCGTAGTGCGGGCCGGCGATACCGTAAACATCCCCGCCAACGCGCCCCATCAGTTCCACAACGCCTCCTCCAAGCCGACCCGGCTGCTGTGCATCTGTTCCCCGGCCGGACAGGAGAATTTCTTTAGAGAGGTTGGGACGCTGGTCGCGACCCGCACGACGCCCCCTCCTAAGCTGGATGAAAGGCAGCAGGCGGAGTTCGTACAAAGGGTCATGGCGCTTGCGCCCAAGTATCGAACTGAGCTGCTGAAAGAGGTTTAGGCGGTCTTCGAGCGACAGGGGCCGCACGGCTACCCGTCCAGTTGACGCATGACGGCGAAATCACCGAATGGCGACACCTGAAAGAATCCATCCGGAAGATCGCCTGAGCTTCTCGAACTGACTCACGCTGCGCAAGTCATTCATGCTATCTACTGGCTTGATTTCGGTCCTGTGGCCGGTTCAGCCCCGGCCCAGCGTCACCCTTGCGTGGTGGTCCAGAACGACGTATTTAGCCGGAGCGCGATTGCGATGAGTGTCGCGTGCCTTATTACGTCGAACTTGAGCAGGGCCAAGGCGCCGGGCCATGTGCTGCTGAAGAAGGGTGAGGCCAATCTTCCGAAGGCCAGCGTGGTGAATGTTTCGCAGATCCTGACGGTGGCAAGGGAGAGCTTGCGGAGAGTATTGTGAGCCTGAGCGACTGGGCGACGGAGGCGGTGCACGACGGACTGCATATGATTTTCGACCGGCTTTGAAAAGGGCGGCACGGATCGCTGACGTTTGCGAAGAAAAGAGGCAGTTCTGCCCATAGGCGACTATACGTCGGTGACTTCCGTTGGACGGCGTTTCGCGAGACTAATCCGCACGGAGGCCTGCGGATTTCCAAACGCCCCGCAATCCGATTTGAACAAAGCGCGTGCGCGGGTCGGGCTCTGAGTTGCCACCTTACTTGGAGTGCCGCAAATTCGTGGTCTGTCCTCAAATGAGAGTTGTTGTTTTGAAAGAGGGATCGATTGAATCTCGTTGGGAGCCACCGTCGTACCAGGCTCCATCGGCTTCGCTCAATTCGTATCACCAGAAATGTTCCGGCATTTCCCGTTTTCCCACCGCCGCGCTTCGTCGCCGGAACACCTCCGTTCAAGCCTAAGGAATTCTCGCTCGCTAGGGCCCATCGGGATGCCCTTCAAAGGTGCTGATCGCCTGCCGAATTCCAGGGTCCGGGAACACATCCCAAAATTTATCCCGCCTGAAAGTCAGGCGGAGGTTCGCTTCCACATTATCGACCTTACGGTGAAACCAACTGTTGGGGATCCAGGCAGTGATCTCCTCGGCCGCGAGCTTGGCGGACACCCCAAGCAACGCGGCAGTCTTCCGAACAACGCGAAGCAGCGCTTCCTCAAGATGCCCCGGATTTCCAATGTGAACACCTGCCGCCAAAAGCGCTTTGATAACCGTGTCCTCAGCTTCCGTTCTGGAGTCTTTTGCCCTTGTCCGAAAGGGTCTAAATAGCCCACCCGACATGGCGAGTTTGAGATCTCTCTGGACCTGGGGTGTCTGCTCTCTGAGTGCGGTCAGTACCTCGGAAACCGAGCCAGGATTTCGTGGCATGAGAGGCGCACTAGGGTCGAACACTCTACGCAGGACGCTGCCCCAAGGAAACCATTCCGGTGGTGGCTCCGTCCGCAGCCCATTAACTAATGCGGTGTCCCTCAATGCGGCAGTTCGAAGCCACAAGTGGTGATAGAGGGGACGCTCCGGTTCACCGTTAAGTCCCCATCCGTATGAGGGTCCCCTAAGATAAATGCTAAGAACGTAGCTCACCGCGAGGTGCGCGCTAGAATCAAAGTCTTTCCCCACTTCGGATGTGTATTCTGGCGGTTCAAGCAAAACGTGTTGCTCTTGCAGGCGTCTTATGGCCGCGTCTAGCTTTGGGATCCTGCCGCCGCTTATCATTTTCCGTGCGAGATCCGCCGACTGCCGCACCTCGGCGAGAGAAGCCCTGCTGAGGTACTGACATACAATTCGTTCGGAGAATTGAAATGCGATCCATTGGGCGACGGCGGAAGAAGTTCCTTCCACGAATGCCTCGAATCCTGGAGCTAGGTTTTCTCCAATCTGCCGAAATGCGTCGTCCGTGAGGCCGAGCTTAGGAACCTCCTTGAAACCCTTTCGCTTCCACATGGTAAGCAAGAATGGCTCAAGCCCAAGCCCCTTCCCCGGCAGGGGATAGAATAGCTCGGCACCATTACAATACGCGGTGCTAATCCGTTCAATGCAAACGCGGCACGAGGGTCTATGACCAACCTTGGATCGTCGATGTGAGAATCCGCCCCTTGGAAGGCAGCAGTATCGACCGCTACGGCATTACGCGACGCCAGCGGTTCAGGCTGGAAGTTCTCCGTTGGGCCCGTCATACTTTATCTGCGGCCAAGCCGACCTTTAGGATAGCTAAAGGTCGCGTTCTTCGCTGACCTCTGCGATAGGCGAAAGCACCGTGAGACGTGGAAAAGCCCGCTGGCATCAGATGGATCACCTTGTACCAATAGGCGTCGTCGAGAATAGTCTAGAAACGGCGTTCGAGGAGGTTACTCTTGATATCGCACTGTCCATTCAAGCAAACCGCGTGGGCTGCAGGATCCACCAGGCGGTTCCCAGAGCGGTTGAAAGAATCGATCCTTATGGCACGTCGATGTTTGGCCTCCGACTCGGGCTCGTATCTGTCCGAGAAACCTGGATGCCCATGCCCAACGTGCTAACTGGTCCCCCTCCAGCCCTCATATCATGGGCCCGACCCACCCGCTAGTTGGTATAGCGTTGAGGCATTCAAACCGTAAACCCCCGTGCCGATGCAATCGGAGCTCACTGCCTTGCTCCAGTTGCTATCAAAAATCCGTAGTATCTCGGGCAGCGGGTTACGGTAAACGTCGTTGAGCCAGTCGGGGCGTTCTGATATGAAGTCCCGAATGACGTCGTTTGCTTCGGTGAGGTAAAGGTAGAGTCCGGGGAGGGGCGCAATTCGTTCGATCTGAATCTTGTCAGTGATACCGCGATCAATGGCCGCCAAAGCGAGAACAAACTCGCCCCGAAAAAAATATTCAGGTTCAGCGATACCCGCAAACAAATCGCCGATGTGGTCGCTTAACACCTGCCGGATGCGCATGGCGATTGGCTCGCACCAGTGCCCTCCAAACGCCGTGTTGAATAGCTCTTTTGCCCTGCGCACGTACAAGAACGCGCTGAGAATATTGCCTCTGTTTTCACGCCCGCGCTGCCGCAGTGGAATCTCCAAAAGTCGCTTCAGGATTCCCCCGCTGTTCGCCTGTGTCCCGGAGACGAAGGCGGTGTAAAGGAGCATGACCAGCGGATAGTCGCGTAGCGCGGGCCCGATCAAATTGAACCCGACACCGCTGGGCTGGACCGCGCGCGCCAGTGTCTTCGCCACGCGAAGCAGCGCATCTGTAAAACTCCCATTCCTGTCGTGGAGAAGGATGGTCGCGAAGGAAGCCATGAGTTGCTGGGTCCCTTTTTCAAGGGTCTCGATCATTTGCCTGTTCGCGGCCGCGTCAAGATCCGTAGGCTGAGGAGACCAGGGAAGCGTAGTGTTCCCTCCGTCCAGCAATTCTCGCAGGGCCATCGCCTCGGAAACCAATTCGTTCGCTAGGGCGTCCCCCTGCCGTTGAAGCCGCTGTTTCAGTCGAGTTGGAAGGTCAAGGCCGAGCACGGAAGCGCTCGTGTCGGCGACCTCGCCGTGAGTTTCCGGCCCCTGGGAGGCGCCTTTCTGTAGCGCCGAAGCGGTCACTAGTTTGAAGAGCGCACTGGTGTATTGCTCCTCTGTCCGTGCCACACGAGATTGGAGTGTTCGCACGCTCTCTCGCAAAGGCTCCAGCATTGAGTCCATTTGCCTTTGCGTTATAACGGCCAAGTCCTCCGGAAGGCCCACATCCGTGGTCGATCCTCGACGCACGAACCACTCACCGCGTTTGCGCGAGCGCTTGGCATCCACGGCCTGGAGATTTTTAACAAACATGTGCGGCTTGGTGTTGCGGGGAGGTATAACAACGACGCCCCACCGCTCTCCTTGCTTCGACGTAAAGCCAATCACATAGATTTGGGGCATTGGGGAAAGGTAGGCCTTCAAGAGCTCTTCGATGTGGCTCTGAAGCTTGTCTGTATCGGTTTGCGTCGTCTTCACTCCAGTGATTGCGTTCCGCGTCACGCCGTAGATCAAAAACCCGTAGTCGTGATACTCCGTTGCATACGTGTTTGCTATTGCGCCGATATCCTTGAGCAAATCCGCCTTTCCGTCGTTTGTACCGGTATCGAGCTCTTCCTTTAAGTCCGCCTTGGGCGTTTCCACTCCGTGGTCGATCAAGTCGCGGAGGAGTGCCTCAAGTTCAGCGTTGGACCATGGCAGAAGTTGTGGCGCATTGCTAGGTGCCATTGACACAATGTTATCCTGCCGAGCTAAGTTCCACACGCCCGCATTTCCGGGCACTACTCCCGTGACGTCGGCGTGACGTCAAGTTGACGCAAAACACCCAAATCGCCGAATGGCAACGCCTGAAAGTTCCATCCGGCAAATCGCCTGCGCTTATCCAACTGCCCCACCCTGCGCCCGCCGTTCGTGCTATAAAACAATCAGAATCTAATTTGTTTGGCTGTGGAAAACCTGTGGACGCCTTAGGAAAACCCCTCTAACTGAATGTTTGGATGCCACTTGTATGCAACGAGTAGGCATGCGCTTTTCCACCGGATGATTCACAGTCTATGTGGCTCAGGACACGGCGCAAATAAATGGCTTTGATCCGGCACACCGCGCCGCTACTGTAGAACGGTTGGCTTATGGCAGCGTCAGCTCCCGACATCGCACTTGAACGTGGACTCCCCGCAAATCTAGACGCCGAACGCTTCGTCCTGGGCGCGATCCTGATGGACGACGCGCTCTACATCCAGGTTGCGGGCACGCTCGAGCCCGAAGACTTCAGCCTGGAGAAGCATCGCCGAATCTTCCTCCGCATGGGCGAGCTTTACGCGCGGGGCGACCGTATCGATCGGGTCACGGTTGCCAACGAGCTGATGAAGCAGAACCAGCTGGAATCGGTGGATGGCATCACGTACCTGGTCTCGCTGGACGAAGGCCTGCCGACGCTCGCGAACCTGGAGAGCTACGTCGGCATCGTCAAGGACAAGGCGGTCCTGCGGCGCATCATCTTTACGTCGCGCAATCTGATCGACCGCTGCATTATCGGCGAGGAAGAGCCCGACCAGATCCTGGCCAGCGCCGAAGAGAGCCTGCTCAAAATGGGCGACGCGCGCACCGGCGACGCGCTGCTGAATCCCAAGCAGATTCTGGACGACTTCGAAGGCGGCATCAACGCCTTTCTCGATCCAAGCAAGCGCATCAAGGGCCTGAGCACCGGGTTCCTGAAGCTGGATGAAATGACCGGCGGCCTGCACGAAGGCGAACTGGTGATTCTGGCGGCGCGGCCTTCGATGGGCAAGACGGCGCTGGCGTTGAACATCGCACAGCACGTGGCGATGTTTCCCGAAAAGAAGCAGACCGTGGCGGTGTTCTCGCTCGAAATGTCGCGCGAATCGCTGCTCACTCGTATGATTTGCGCTGGGGCGCGCGTGGATCAGCAGAAGTTTCGCGCAGGCTACCTGAATCAGGACGAACGGCGGCGGCTGGCGCGCACCACATCCGATCTGGTGCAGGCGCCGCTGTTCATCGATGATACTTCGGGCACGCACCTGATGGATATTCACGCGAAACTGCGGCGCTTGAAGAGCGAGCACGGGCTTTCGTTGGTGGTGGTGGACTATCTGCAATTGATGAGCGGCCGGGGGCGTTCGGAAAATCGCAACCAGGAAATCAGCACCATNNATGCTGGTGCTGTCGCAATTGAGCCGCGCGCCCGAGACGCGGCCCGGCGATCATCGGCCGCAATTGAGCGATCTGCGCGAATCGGGGTCGATTGAGCAGGATGCCGATCTGGTGTCGTTCATCTTTCGCGAAGAAGTTTACAAGCCCGATCGGGAAGACTTGAAGGGCATGGCCGAACTGCTGCTGGCCAAGCAGCGCAACGGTCCGACGGGCCGGGTGAATCTGGTGTTTCTCAAGGAATTCACTAAGTTTGAGAATCGGACCAACGACTTGGGCGGCGATTCGTTGCCGGAATAACCCACTTACTGGTGAACCGCGATATAGAGCTGCTGGGTCCCGGCCGATTTGCCCAAATTGAACGTGAGCGGCACCAGATCGCTATCCGGCACGTCGGGAACCACGAGGTTGAACTGATATAGGCCCACCAGGTTCGGCGCCAATCCGGAGTAGGACATTTGCGCCGCCGTCTGCCCAAACATAATCTGCAAAGGCAGCATAAGCTGATTCGGCTGCGTTACGATCTGCCCAGCCAGGAAAGCCGGAGTGACCGAACCGAACCCAATGCCGTACATTGTGATTGTTTCGCCGGGCGCTGCGGGCCGCGAATTGACGCCCGCGATCGCCCCGGTGGGCATCGCATAAGTCCCGTCCGGCAGCAAGGCTGCCACGTATTGATTGCCTCCGACTNNCGAGCGGGCCGGGCTCGGTAGCGTTCACAGTCACGTTCACGGGGGCGCTGGTCACTCCGCCATTGCTCACCAAAATCTGCAGCGGACCGCCAATGGCAATATCGGACGGTAACTGCGAATTCACCTGACCTGGTGACACATAGGCGACGAAAGCTTTTTCGCCTCCGATGCTCACTTGGACGCCATCGAGCGACGTGGGCGCGCTATTTCCGTTGAAGTCGACGCCGGTCCAGCCGCGTGTAGTGGCGGCCAGGTTTGATCCGTAGATCTCCACCCAGGACCCAGGCGCGACGGCCGAGAATCCGCCAAAGGCCGAGGCGCTCATTACCTTGCTGATAGAAGGCGCCACAGAGGACGCTTGCACGGCACCCGTTCCGCTCAATGGGATCAGTAGGGGCGAGCCGGGCGCATTTGCCACAAGCAGGAGAGCGGCAGTGCGGCTGCCTTGCGCAGTGGCGCCGAAGGCCACGGTAAGAGTGCAAGTGGCTGAGGGAGCCAGCGAAGCATTGGAACACGATCCAGAAATTCCGAAATCGCCCGAGTTCGCGCCGACGACGGCAATGCCGCCGATCCTCAATGGCCCCACGCCCCCGTTCGTGATCGTGATGGTCTGCTGCTCATCGGATGTGAAGTTGAGGCTGGCGGGATTGACGTTGAGGGTGGGAACGCTTCCGCTCAGCGCTGCCAGGCTGTGATATGCCCCGGCGGAAATCGCAACCGCGCCGGTAATATCGGTGACGCCCACCGGCACGTTGCTGCTGGTCTGGCTGCCATTGCCGAGCTGACCGTTTTTGTTGTCGCCCCATGCATAGGCGCTCCCGCTGCTGCTCAAAGCCATGCTGTTATTTCCACCGGCAGCGATGGAAATGATGCCCGTGAACCCGCCGATCTCAACCGGCACGTTGCTCGAGCCATTGCCGCCGTCGCCGAGTTGGCCGTCGGAATTCAGGCCCCAGGTCCAAACGGTGCCATCGCTCTTGAGAGCCACGCTGTGATAGAAGCCGCCGGCGATTGCCACGATACCGGTGAGCCCTGGCACCTGAACCGGCACGTTGCTGTCGGTGGTGCCATTGCCGAGCTGCCCATATTGGTTATGGCCCCAGGTCCAGACCGTACTGTCGCTCATGAGCGCCAGGGTGTGATACGCGCCGGCCGCAATCGCAACCGCGCCCGTTACCCCAGAAACCTGAACCGGCACGTTACTGTTCTGCGTGCTGCCGATGCCGAGTTCGCCGTATTGGTTGTCGCCCCACGCCCAAACCGTTCCATCGCTCTTGAGCGCCAGGCTGGTGTCGCTTGCGCCCAGCGGATAACCGCCGCCCGCAATCGCCACCACGTTGGACAATCCGTTCACCTGGACTGGAACGAAGATGTTTCCATTGGCGCCGTTGCCGAGCTCACCGTAGGTATTCGCTCCCCAGGCCCAAACCGCGCCGTCGCTTGTTAGAGCCAGGCTATGATTCCCGCCACTGGCAACCGCGACCGCGCCTTGGAATCCGCTCACCCAGACCGGCACAGCGCTGCTCACGTTGGTGCCATTTCCGAGTTCGCCATATTGGTTGTCGCCCCAGGCCCACACGGTGCCGGCGCTGGCGAGCGCCAGGGTGTGATCGAAACCGCCTGCCATGGAGACCACGCCTGCCAGCCCGCTCACCGAGACGGGAAGGTTGCTGCTGAAGTTGGTATTGTTGCCGAGTTCGCCGACGGAGTTGTCTCCCCAGGCGCGCAGATTCGCGGCATCGGCCAGGGTGTCAACCACGATTACGTCGTCCAAATAGTAGAAGGCCTGCGGGCTGTTGCCACCGAACTGAAGGTCGGTGTTGGTGGAGGTTGCCGTCAAATTGAAAGAGTACAGATGGAAATTGAGGCCCTGCTGGCCGTTGAGCGTCAGGAAGTTCGTTCCGCCCCAGTTCGCTACGAATTGGCCGCCTTGATTCAAGCGGCTGGCGTCCAGGTAGAAGCTCACCTTGTAGGAGTGACCCGGCACGGTGGGCAAAAACTGATCGATATAATCGTTCTGGCCGCCGATGGCGCCAAACCTGGCGGCGAACGTCCCGGAATTGACATTATATTTGATCAGGCCGACGTCGCTTCCCACCGAAGCGGCGGTCGCGACCCAGGCAGTAAAATCGCCCGTTTCGAATCCGCAATTTGCCACAAGATTGCCGGCCATGGCGTCGCAGACACTGGGAATTACATCCGAGATGTCCGCCATTGCCGGCAGGGCATACATGAGGCCCAGAAGACCCGCCAACAAGCCAAGTTTCGATATTTTCATCCTGTTGCTCCGAATAAGAGTCGCTGCGCTGGCAGGGCGCATGGCCCGACTAACGGCCTTATAAGGATGAAGGAATGCAGCGAGCCGCGGAAGAGGCTAAACGATAGGGACGGCCTATTACCTAAGGTCTATGCGTGTCGGAGGATTGATTGGCCACAGATGAACGCAGATAAACACGGATTATTCGATAACATATTCTTGGTGAGTCGCTGTATCTGGGTCCTTTTGGCTGTTGCCTTCGGCGCAGGCGCGCAAACCCCGCCCGATCTTGCTACCAGTGCGTTGAGCCTTGAGCCCGCGCAAGTTTGGGAGATTCCGGCACTCGGCTATGGGCCGAAGGCGTGGTCCATCCTGCGGTTGACCAATGATTCGGATTCGGCTGCTTTGCTCCAGGTGGACGTTTATTGCGACGCTGGAAATCGCTTGCCGCTCGATTCGAGATTTGCCGTCGAGCCGCACCAGATGCGCGATATCCGGATTGAGGCCGAGACCAGCAAGGAAGTGCTGTGCTGGGCGCGCGTGCGCGAAATCTCGGGTGCGCGGGGAGGCGCCATTCAGGTGCGCGCTTTTGTCGAGACTTTAAAGGGCAATCAGCTCGAGGATTATGATCGTAAGCCCGTGAACGCGTCCGAAAACTCGGCTTGGGCGCTGCTGGAGCGGGAAGTGGAAGGCCAACAGGTATATATCTTAAATGCTTCCGAGAAGCCCATGGCGCTGACCTTTTGCGTCTCCAACAAGCCGCAAGCCAAGGAGTGTGCGCACAAAGGCGCGAATTCCATACACCATGTGGCGAAACCCAGGCAAGCGGTGCTGTTGAACGTCAAGAAGTTCCGCAAAAAGTATTTCATCGTGGAAGCTTCCGAGCCGGGGCGCACGATCATTGAACTTTTTAACGACGATCCAGGTCATCGCAGAGTGTATACGTCAGAAACGTCTATTTCTTTTGATGCATCTGATGCACCTGATACACCCGAAAATTAAAGCAGCTAAAGCATTTCCGATCCCTGCCGATATGAAATCAGGAGACCCCTATGGGATCCGTAGCCTCAACGAACACCCTTGCTTCCAATAACAACAACGGTCTTGCCGACCTGCTGCAGAATCTGACCAACGAAAACTCGCCGCTACTGTCGACTCTGTCTTCGCCGACGGTACAAGCGGCGCTGGAGAACGCCCCCGCGAGCGACATTGTCGAAATTTCCGACCAAGCGCTCCAGCTGCAAGCCACTGACGCCCTGTTTGGGATCTCCAACACAAGCACTTCGCCTACCGACTCTCTGTTTTCGGCGTTGGCGTCCGCTAATTCCAACGACACGTCCTCAGCGTCGGGATCGTCGCTCAACCCTGGATCTCCACTGGCCGATCAATTGGCCGCCTACCAAGGCAATATGCAGACCCAGGAAATGCAGACCCTCTTCGCTACCACCCCGGCGACGACGCCTACAGCCATTCCCAGCTCTCTCTACGACGTGTTCGCCTAAATCCGCGCTTACTTCGCGGGCGGCGGGTTGTCCAGGTGCGGAATGTCGTTTGAGGCCGCGCGCTTCTTGAACTTCCAGTGGCCGTCTTCGCGCACCACAATGTCATCGTAATGCCCGCCGTACAGGATGGAAGGCGTGTTCTCTTTGGTGGTGACCACAAACGCCCATCGCGACCACACAGTCCCCGTGTCTCCGTGAACGTCAATCGCGAAATTGGTGAGCAGGTGATACGTGGAGTTCGGACGCGGCGCTGGCGTCGATCCAATTTCTTTGTCCATCATCGCTTTGATTGCAGCCGGGCCTTTGGCTGTGCCGAAACCGCCCGACCATTCTCCATCTTTGGCGAACAGGCTGGCATACTTCACGAAATCGCGCGCATCGAGCGAACGGCCGTAATCTACCAGAAGCATCCGAATCTCTTCCTGATCTTCCAACCGCCGAACGCGGGCCGCCAGTGATTTTTCGCCGTGGTCCTCTGCTCGAACCACCGCGGGTGTGAGCATCGCGCTCGCGATCGACAGGCAACAAAGAAGTCGTGAAATGTTCATATTTCGCCTCCTGGAGAGTTTATCATCGTGGAATGAGCAACGAAGTGGAATGAGCGACGCGCCTTTGGGACGATGCATCGGCTTGATCGGCGGATTGGGCGTCGGCTCGGCGGTCTATTACTATCAGGAGCTCGCGAAGGNNCGCGGCCGGGCCTTGAATCTGGTGATGGTGCATGCGCAAGTGGATCGCGTGTTGGGCGCGGTTGGGGCCGGCGACAAACAGGGACTGGCATCTTATCTCGCGGATTTGATCGCGCGTCTGCGGGCGGCTGGCGCTGAGTTCGCAGTGGTTCCCGCAGTAGCGCCGCACATCGCGATCGAAGAGTTAATCCAAGCGTCCCCGTTGCCGATCGTGAACCTGATCGCCGAACTCCGGCGCGTGGCATTATTCGGCACGCGCTTTGCGGTGGAATCGCAACTCTTTGGACACTTGGGCGGCGTGGAAGTGATCACACCGCATCCAGACGAAGTGGATTTCATACACACCACCTACCTGCAACTGGTGGGCGCGGGCGTAGGACTGGCCACGCAACGCGATGGTCTGAGCCGGCTGGCTCATAAGCTGATAGAGCGCGACCGAGTGGAATCAGTGATCTTGGCTGGAACGGAACTAGCGCTGGTGTTCGATGAAAACAACACGGACTTTCCGCACATCAATTGCGCCGCATTGCACCTGAATGCGATTCTGCGGCGCGCGATGGAGGCGGGCTAGTTGTTGCCCAAGTATTCGACGTGAACGTAGGTTCCGAGCCGCGCATTGTAGGCCAAGTACCATCCGACGTGATCGGGATCTTCGTAGATCACCACCTGATCGCTATCCCACAACCAGTCGCTCGCGTAGCCGAGGTCGTAAGGCGCGACGCTGAAATAGAAGCCGTTAAACCAGAATCGGCTGGGGCCGCCGCCGGCCAGCCGCCATATGTGTCCTCTGCCGAAGCCGCCCGAGAAATGCCCGTGCTCGAAGGGATGATCCACGTGAAAGTGCGCGTCGTTGGGCCCGCTATCGTGCCCGATCCACTTGTCGCCGGAAGCATGCACGTGCGGCGCTTCGGGATGGCCGGGCCGATCGGAAAAACTGGGATGCTCGGCCGCCGCAGGAGCGTTGCGCTGGGGAGCGTTTTGTTGAACACGCGCGGGAGCAGGACCGTGCGCGGGTATGTGCCCGCCGCCGACGCCACGAACCGCACCTCCGCGAGCACCGCCATGCTCCTGCGCGAGAACAGGGAGCGCCAAGAGCAGCGACACCGCGAAGAATCCAATCAGCTTTCTCATTCCACCTCCGTGCGTTAAGACGCTGCGGGGGCGTAACGGTTACAAAATCCATGCCAATATAGTCGGTTGGGGCGACGGCTGGGGCAGCATTTTCTGGTGCGGCAATCGGTTCTGGAACGAATCGCCGAGGCGGCTTGTCCGGAAAAAGGCGGCGTAGTTATTGAGATCGGGCCCGGGCGCGGCGCTTTGACATCGCACCTTCTGGCGCGCGCCGAGCGGGTGATTGCCATCGAGATCGATCCGGTGCTGGTGCAGTATTTGCGCGCCGAGTTTCGCGATGAGCCTCGGCTCACTTTGGTGGAGACGGACGTTCTGAAGGCCGATCTGGCGCAGTGGGGAACGGTGACCGTGACCGGCAATTTGCCCTATTACATTACGTCGCCCATTTTGCACAAGACGCTGGCGTTGGGTGAACAAGTGATTCGCGCGGTGTTTTTGGTGCAGAAAGAAGTTGCCGAACGGTTGACGGCGAGCCCCGGGTCGCGCGATTACGGTTACCTCAGCGTGCAGACACAGCTTTTGAGCGCACCGGAGCTGCTCTTTACCGTGCCCGCCGGCGCGTTTCGTCCGCCGCCCAAGGTGGATTCGGCCATCGTGCGATTGACACCACGATCCGAACCCGAGTTCCCCGCCCTGGATCGCGCCGCATTCCTCCATTTTGCGGGCCTCTGCTTTCGCCACAAACGCAAAACACTTCTCAACAATTTGTCGGGGGCTTATGACCGCCAGATGCTGGCCGCTATTCCGGAAACGGCCCGGCGGGCGGAGCAGCTATCGATCCCGGAGTTCGTGCGATTGTTCGAGCGAGTGGTGGGTTCGGGCGTCGCTCCTGTATCCTGAAATTTCATGCTGCGTGTCCGTTTCGCCCCGTCGCCGACGGGTTATCTGCATATTGGAAGCGCCAGGACGTTCATTTTCAACTGGCTGTACGCGCGCCGCAACCACGGCACGATGATCCTGCGCATCGACGATACCGATGTCGACCGAAACACGCAGGCGTCGCTCGATTCCATTTTCGACGGGCTAAAATGGCTCGAATTGGATTGGGATGAGCAATACGCTCAGTCAGATCGTGGCGACCTGCATCGGCAAATGGCTTGGGCCATCTTTGAGAAGGGCCTGGCGTATCGCGATTTTGTTCCCGCGGCGGCGGCCGAAGAGCGGGAGCAATCGAGCGGAGCATGGCTGTTCAATCCGGGGATGCGCGAGTTGTCCGCCGACGAGAGCCAGCGCCGCGCGGACGCGGGTGAGCCCTTTGTTCTGCGATTTCGCGTGCCTCGCGATGTGCCCCAAGCGGTGGAATTTCACGATGCGGTGTATGGCGAGCAATCGAAGCAGACGGCCGACATCGAGGATTTCGCGCTGCTGCGCAGCAACGGCGTTCCGACGTATCACATGGCGTCCTGCGCCGACGATGTGGACCTGCGGATCAGCCATATCATCCGCGGCCAGGATCATCTTACCAACACCTTCAAGCACGTGTTGATTTTTGACGCGCTGGAAGCGAAGCCTCCGCAGTTTGCCCATTTGCCGCTGCTCATCGCGCCCGACGGTTCCAAGCTATCGAAGCGCAAACATGGCCTGGTGGTGAGCGTGACCACCTATCGCGACGCCGGATTTCTTCCGCACGCCTATATCAATTTCTTGTGCCTGCTGGGATGGTCGCCCAAAGATAATCGGGAACAGTTGACGCGCCAGGAACTGATGGACGCCTTTTCGTTCGAAGGGATTCATCGCCACAACGCGGTGGTGAATTTCACCGAAGAAGATCCCATCGACCCGAAAGCAATGTGGCTGAACGGCGAATTGATCCGCACGCTGCCGGTGGAAGAACTGGCAGCAAAGATGTTGCCGTTCGCCTGCGCCGCGGGCTTGCGCGCCGATCCAGCCAAGATGCTGCGCATCGCACCGCTGTTACAGGAGCGCATCAAAACATTGCGGGATGTGGTAACGATGGCGGACTTCTTCTTCCTGGATGAACTAGCGCCATACGATCCCGCCGAGTTGATCCCGCAGAAGGGCGACCAGGCGCTGGCGCTCACAGTATTGCTGCGGGCACGCGAAATTCTGGCGGAAGCAATCTTCAGCCATGCGGGTTTAGAGGCGGCATTGCGCGGCGGGGCCGAGAGCCTCAAAATCAAAGCAGGGCAGATGTTCCAGCCCATTCGTGTCGCGGTGTGCGGGCGCAAGAATGCGCCTCCTTTATTTGAGACTCTGGAAGTACTGGGTCGCGAGACCTGCGTAAAGCGCATTGGACAAGCAATCCAGCTGCTGCAGTAGCGCCGCGATTATCTCCACAATGAAAGAGACCATGAATCCACAAACGAACGAGGCCCCCACCGGCGCGGAAACTCCGGCCGAGACGGGCCCTTCGAATTTCATCCGGGAAATCATCCTGGACGACTTAAAAACCAATAAATACCAGGGCCGCGTTCATACGCGCTTTCCGCCCGAGCCGAACGGCTATCTGCACATCGGGCATGCAAAATCGATCACTTTGAATTTCGGGCTGGCGCAGGAGTTCGGCGGCCAATGCAACCTGCGGTTCGACGACACGAACCCATCCAAAGAAGAGACCGAGTACGTCGATTCCATTATCGAAGACGCACGCTGGCTGGGCGGCGATTGGGGCGACCGGCTGTTCTATGCATCCGATTATTTCGGACAGCTTTATGAATGGGCAATTCAACTGATCAAGGCTGGAAAAGCGTACGTAGACGATTTGTCGCCAGATGAGGTTCGCAAGCAGCGCGGCACGCTGACCGAGCCTGGGCAGGAGAGCCCTTATCGCAACCGAACCGTGGAAGAGAATCTGGATCTGTTCGCTCGCATGAAGGCGGGTGAGTTTCCGGATGGAACACGAACGCTGCGCGCCAAGATCGACATGGGGTCGCCGAACTTGAACCTGCGCGATCCCATCATGTATCGCATCCTGCACGCCGAGCATCATCGTACCGGCAATCAATGGTGTATCTATCCGATGTACGATTTCGCCCACGGCCAATCGGATTCCATGGAAGGCATCACGCATTCCATCTGTACGCTGGAGTTTGAAGATCATCGCCCGCTTTACGACTGGTATGTGGAGCAGCTGGGCATCTATCATCCGCAGCAGATTGAGTTCGACCGGTTGAACATAACCTACACCTTGCTGAGCAAGCGCAAGCTGCTGGCACTGGTGCAGAACAAGCTGGTGCGAGGTTGGGACGATCCACGCATGCCCACTATTTCGGGGCTGCGGCGGCGCGGCTATACGCCGGAAGCGATCCGAAACTTCTGCAAGCGGGTGGGCGTGTCGAAAACCAACGGCACAACCGAGCTCGGGCTCTTGGAATATTTCATCCGCGAAGATTTGAACAAGCGCGCGCCGCGCGTGATGGCGGTGTTGCGTCCGCTGCGCTTGGTGATCGACAACTATCCGGAGGGTCAAGTCGAGCAGATGGAAGCGGTGAATAATCCGGAAGACGAGAGCATGGGTAGCCGGAACGTCCCCTTTTCACGCGTCCTATACATCGAGCAGGACGATTTTCGCGAGGATCCACCCAAACAATATTTCCGGCTCGCGCCGGGACGCGAAGTGCGGCTGCGATACGGTTATTTCGTCACGTGCCGGAGCGTGGTGAAAGACGCTGCCGGCCAAGTGATCGAGATTCACTGCACCTACGATCCGGCCACGCACGGAGGGAATGCTCCGGACGGGCGAAAGGTGAAGTCGACCATCCATTGGGTATCAGCCGAGCACGCCCTGGATGCCGAGGTTCGTTTGTACGAGACGTTGTTCACCACCGAAAACCCGAATGAAGTAGAAGAAGGTCAGGATTTCACGGTCAATCTGAATCCGCAATCGCTCGAAGTGCTCCCCGAAGCGAAGTTGGAACCGAGCCTCCGAGATGCAAAGCCGGGGACGGGCTACCAATTTGAGCGCCTGGGCTATTTCTCAGTTGATCGCGACACTACGCCCCAGAAGCTGGTCTTTAATCGCACGGTGGCGCTGCGCGACACCTGGGCCAAAATTGAAAAGAAGTCTGAAAAGAAATCCAAATGATCATCCTCGGCCTGGGCGGCATGAACAAAGATGCCGCGTGTGCGGTGCTGAAGGATGGCGAACTGGTGGCGGCTGTCGAAGAACGCAAGGTGTCCCGCCAGCCGGGCCAGGGCGGCTTACCGCAAGCCGCGATTACGAGCGCGCTCGAGGTGGCTCGGCTCACACCGGCCGATGTGAACTGCGTCGCGCTGGTACGTCCGTTCGCCCAGGAAATTCATCTTCCCCTGCGCGCGCAGTTTCCCAACGCGCAGACGCTGATGGTGGAACATCACGCGGCGCACGCGGCATCGGCATATTATCCATCGCCCTTCGATGCAGCCACCGTACTGACGCTCGATCGCGATGGCGATTTTCGTTCGGCCGCGCGCTGGAGCGCCGCGGGCAACCAACTGCATTTGGAAAAGGATCTGTACTATCCGGATTCACTTGGCGACTTATACAGTCGTGTTACCGAACTGCTCGGATTCAACGCCGGGTCGGACGAGCACAGAGTCCAGTGGCTTTCGACCTCCGACTCGGGCGAGCAGTTTTTATCTTTGTTCGAGGAAGTGCTGGGTTCGAGCGATTGGCCCTGCATCAACCGTAGTTTTTTCGACTCGGATCGTTTGAGCCAGGGTGGTTTCAGCGAGAAATTCTACGCGCGCCTGGGCATTGAAGACGGGGCCGATATCCCAGAGGAATTGTGCGCGCCCCTGGCTTCCGGATTGCAGCATGCCATCGAAAAGGTGGTGTTGCGGATGGCCGGCCCGGGCGAAAATCTATGCGTAGCCGGCGGCCTGGGAATGAACGCGCTGTTGATTAGCGCACTGGAAGAATCGAAGCAAGTGTTCGTGCAACCAGCGGCCGGTAATGCGGGCACAGCCTTGGGCGCCGTTTTCTACGCCTGGAACAACGTATTCGGACAGAAGAAGCGAGCCGGGCTGAACGATCTTTGCCTGGGGCCGAGCTACGCCGCCGAAGAGGTGAAGCAGGTACTGGAAAATTGCAAGCTGCGATTCCACTATCTGATGACAACGGACGAACTGCTAGATCGTGCGGTACGTGATTTGAACAGTGAGAAGATCATCGCCTGGATGCAGGGCCGCATGGAGTTTGGACCGCGCGCGCTCGGTAACCGCAGCATTCTAGCGTCGCCTCTGAATCCTTACTCCACCGAAAACCTGAACATCTACATCAAGCATCGCGAGTCATTCCGCAAATTCGCGGCATCGGTACCGGAAGAAATGGCTTCGGAATATTTTGAAGCAGGCCCCAACGCGCGCTACCTGGCGACGGTCGGCCGCGTACGGGCTCCGTATCGGAAAAAGTTTGAAGCCGCGGTGCTCGATGACGACGGCGTGCGCGTTCACCTGGTGCGCCAACAGGACAATCCGTTGTTTCACAAGCTGCTGCATGCGGCAGGCAAAGCCACCGGACTGCCCGTGCTTTACAACACCAGTTTCAATCTATTCGGCGATCCGCTGGTTTGCACTCCGCGCGATGCGGTGCGCAGCTTCTATTCTTCGGGCGTGGATGCGTTATATGTGGGAAACTTCGTGGTCGAAAAATAGCGATCGTTCAGGCCACCGGTTCTTCCTGTTTGATCGAATCGCTGAGGTGGAAAAGTGCCGGTAACTCGCCGGCCTCTTGTTTCAATCGGCGGGCCGCGTGCATTTTTCTCTCAGCTTCCGCCACCAGCCCCTCGGCGGTGTCACCCTCCCAAGAAGAAGTGACTGCGGCGGCGCTGAGAGACAGCAGATCCGCCGCCCAGAGTTTCAGACCTGCGTCATGCACCAAATGTTTCAACGTACCGATGCGCGCCTCGGCGGCTTCCAGAGACGAGCCGGGAAGAACAAAGACGAAATCCTCTCCGCCCGGCCGCGCAAGATAATCCACATCGCGGCAGCTCTGGCGAAAACTGCGGGCCACATACTCGAGCGCTTTCTCGGCAGCGGTTCGTCCAAACGATTCATGAACGTCGCCAACGCCTTCGAGACAGCAGAACAAAACCGTCAAAGGCGAGGCGACGCCGCGGTTCTTGGCGATCTCGGCCTCCAGATTGGAGAACAGCGCCCTCGCATTGGGCAATCCCGTAATCGCATCTACATTTCCAAAGGTTCGAGTGTGTTCCTGTTCCAACGAGTTCTCAATCGCCAGCGAAATCTTGTCGCTCACTTTCAGCAAATCTTCCATCGTGTCGCGGGAAAAGCCGTCCTTCTCGGTACGGTACAGCGCCATCACGCCGAGAGTTCCAGAGCCAGTGTGCAACGGAACGGCGAGTACCGATTGCAGCGTGCTGCCCACTCCGCTTGAAAATCCAGGTTCCACCATCGGGTTGCCATTGAGGATGGGCTTGTGGTGCTCGGCCACCCAGCCGGCCACCCCTTCCCCCAAACCGACACGAAGCGATTTCAGAAGTTTGTAGTTCTCACCATGGACATATCTGGGAATCAGCGTGGGGCCCTCTACCAGATAGAGGGCGATTGCGTCGTTGCGGATCAGCGCGCTCACGCGGGAGCATAACACGCCCAGCGTTTCCACCAGGCTGAGGGACATCCCCAGCAGGCTGGTGCATTCATGAAATGCGCTTTCCTCTTCCGGACCAGAAGAACGATGGGCGTCTTTCCCCAAAGCGGCGGTTTCAAGACCGGCATCGGGGGATCTACCGCGCTCAACTTTGGCGTCCATGGACAGCTTCGTGTCCAGCCGCGACGGCTTAGCCTGGGCCAGCTCTTCCAGTTCCAGATAGCGGCGGCCGAGCAGCTCCACGATGCGCGGATCGAAGCTCTTTCCGCTTTCACTGGCAACCACCGCCATGGCTTGGTCCAGGGGGATTGCTTTGCGGTACTGACGATCGGATGCCAAAGCGTCGAAGCAGTCCACCACCGACAGGATTCTCGCTCCAATGGGAATTCGATCGCCGTCCAGGCCTGACGGATATCCCGACCCATCCCACTTCTCATGATGCGCTCGCACGATGGGCGCTACCGGATACGGGAATTCGATCCGCTCGACGATCTCGGCGCCGACGATCGGATGGATCTTCATCTTCTCGAACTCTTCGATGGTCAGACGGCCGGGCTTCGAAATGATATAGTCCGGAACGGCGATTTTTCCCACGTCATGCAGGATCGACGCTGCTTCCAGTGCCAGCTTTTCTTCTTCGGCTAATCCCAGATCTTTAGAAAGTTCCTTGGAGTAGATTTGAACTCTTTTGAGATGATCCGCGGTGGTTTGATCCTTGGCTTCAATTGCAAGCGCAAGCGTTTCAATGGTTCTCAGATGCAGCGCCGCCATGGCATCGGCATGGCGTCTTTCTTCCTCCAACTGGCGAAAATGCAGCGCGTAGGACCGATAAATCACGAACAGCATCGGCAGGACGCCCAGAGCAATTTCCCAATTGAAGTTGGTTACATAGCGGAGCGAGGCGGCGATGGATGCACCCAGCAGATAGTAAGGAAAGGACCAAAGATAAGTGTTCTTCCACGTACTCAGCAGCGGCTTATGCTCGGTTGCGGCGATCGCGCCAGTAACTGAGAAAGTGTTCACCAGAAAATAGGCGCAAGTGGCGGAGGTGATGGAAAATACCAGGCTCGCCTGAGGCGTCCACAGATGGTAAATCCCATAGGCGGCGGATGTGCTCAGCACCATCAAACTGATGTTGAACAACAGGTGTACCAGGCGGGGCCGCTCTTTCGCCTTCCAGAAGCACCCGACCAAGGCAGAGATGACCGCAATCTCGACCACCTCACTCAGTGAGAATTGGATCGCCGAAGCCAGCAGGAGAATGAAGCTCACCGACATCGTGCCCGTTACGCCTGGCAGCCTTATCTTCATGCCGGACGCTAATGCGGTGAGAAGGAAATAGGCGAGAAAACGAAGGTGATCGTCGGAGGTCCAATGCAGGGTGGCGCCAACTAGCAGGCCGAAACCCGCGACGATGACACCCCCGAGGTAAACTCTGGCTGAGGTGGACAAGCCCACGGCTATCTATCGGCAAAAAGGGGGGCGAATGTTATTCACCCCGCTCTGCTTACTGTCGACGCGTCCTTAGGAACTTAAGGCATTTACCCGAGTTGCCGACCTCAACCAGGAACGATAGTAATAAGTGATCAACAAGAGAGACGGACAGACCATTCCCACCACCCACATCGACAGCTGGTTCTGTGCAGTTAGCGTAATGCCGGCAATTAACGCGCCCAGGATGTAATACGGCATCGATCCCAAGCACCAGTGGCGGCAAACGTCAGTCAGCGGTTTCTGGTCGATCATTGTTAAAACAATGGCCACCAGTCCTGTATTTACCACATAGTACACGGACGCGCCCAGAACGAGCAGGATAATCAATGGCTGTTCGGCCAGTACTGGAATTTGGCGATGGATGAAGGCAAAAGCGCAGGCCGTGCCCATCATCATGTTCGCTGCGTTAAAGGCGATCTGAGGCGCGGTGGGATGGCGCTGCACCAGGAACGTACACTGCACGATCCCGGCCAGTCCGGCGGCGAACACGACCTCGGAGAAAAAAAGCATATGGGAACCGAGCAGTACGAAGAAGAACACAGGCGAATAAGTGCCGGTTATTCCGGGAATCCGTCCTTTTAGCAGCGCGGCTCCAGCGAAAAGAGCAAGGAACAATGCGAACCGGGTAGGGCTTTGAGCATCCCAATGCAGCAGTGCGTAAACTGCAATGGACATACCAGCCGCGATCACTCCGTCGACGTATATTCTTGCGGCATTAGGCATGGCTTAGTTATCCCCCATGATTGTCAAGAGGGTGGATTCACTGGCGTCTGAGCTGGTCGATGTGCCCCAGATGGCGGAACTGCCCCAGATGGCGGAGGTTCCCCAGATCGCGGATGTACCCCAAATGGCTGAGGTGCCGTTCACGAATACGGAAGTCCCCCAAATTGCGGAGGTGCCCCAGATGGCCGACGTACCCCAAATTGCCGACGTGCCCCATATAGCGGACGTTCCCGTCGGGCCCAGACTGATAGTATTGCTGACAGGATTGTAAGTCGCGGTAGGCGACAGGGCTGGCGAGTCCAAATCGTCCGTATCCTGCAAAGCGGCGGGAATATTCAGATAGCCCGCTCCAACGGTGAAGATGTCGTTCTCGTCGGTATACGTGATGCCGGTGACCGGGTCGGTGGCCGTGGTGTAGCCGGGTGCGAACTTCGTCGCGGTTTTCATCAGCCGGGCCTTGACTTCGTCCGGCGTCACGTCAGGATCGTTCTGGATTATGAGGGCGGCAGCGCCGCTCACCATAGGCGCAGCCATGCTGGTGCCACTTAAGACGAAATAATCGTTACCGGTCAGTCCGCCCGGCCCGGACATATATACTTCTCTGGCGACGTCGTTCTGCGGATATGTTTTGTTAAACCAGGAACCGTTTTGATTCAAGGAGAGGATTCGATTTCCAGGCGCGACAAGATCCGGCTTTACGATCTGATCGATGGCGGTGGGGCCTTTGGAAGAGTAGCTCGCGATCTTGTCGTCAGTAGGAGTGAGAGTGCCTACCGTATTCATCGCGCCCACCGTGATCACGTACGGGCTATTGCCGGGTGACGTGATGGTGCCGTATCCATTGGTGCCCTGAGAATTATCGCGGCCGTCGTTTCCGGCCGCAACTACCACCACGATTCCAGCTTGCCAGGCTTGTTGGACGGCTTGGCACAGCGGATCGGTGAGATAGGAACTCGCGACGGGCCGCCCGAGAGACAAGTTGAGCACCCGAATGTTGTATCTGCTTTGAAGCTGGATGGCCAACTGAATGCCCGCGATCACCGATGAATCCGTTCCCACGCCGGAATCATTCAGCACTTTCAGGCTGATGATATTAGCGAGTGGCGCGACGCCTCTTACCCAATACGTGAACATTGGACCATACGATTTGAATCCATCCCCGGCCAGAATGCCGGATACATGCGTGCCATGGCCGTAATGATCGTTCGGATCGGTCTTGGGAACCAGACTGGTGCTGTATACGATTCGGCTACGGCCGGTAAAGTCGGTGAGATCCGTATTAAAGTTCGTACCGCTGTCGAGCAGAGCTATACCAATGCCGCTGCCGTTCAGCCCGGCAACGGAGGTGACCAGATTCGCCCCCACAGTTTCGTAGCCGTAGTCGGGCGGACCGGTATAAATGTTTTGGCCTGGCCATGGCGAAGGCGGGCTGGTAGCCCTGAGTTCGCGATCGGGAGCAATGAACTCGACATCTGCTTCCTCGGAAAGCGCCTTGAGCTGATTCGCCGGGACAGAATAATGAGCGGCACGGATGATCCCGAGGTTCTCCTTCAGTTGACCCCGGTGGGCCAATACCAGGCGATGCTGCGTCTCGGTTGGAGCGCTCCGAAATTGAACGATCACTTCAACGCTTTGGTTGGAATCGATATCTTTGAGCGCCGGATCGAGCTTCGCTCCGGCGGCATAGGCGGCGTTAAAGCTACAAACAAATAAAGGAATAATTGTTAAGTAGCGCATAGGCCTCCAGTTATGCAATTGGACAACCAAGCAGTTTCCCTTATGAAAGCCGAGTGAAAGCAGTAGCTTCCAGTAGGCCGGTGGAGAAAGGGGCGACTTATGCGGACTTCCTGGCGCAAGGTATCGGACAACTTGTCTCAGTACCGGGTGCGAGTAACTGCGAATGAAAATGAAACTTCCGGCAGGCCGCTACGCAAGGTAGCATTCCTGCCGGAATCAAAAAACAGGCTTACGGCGTTCGAAGTGGTTTATTGGTCGCCCATAATTGCGATTGTCGTCGCTTCGCTTTCCACTTGACCGACCGAGGTACCCCAGATGGCAGACGTGCCCCAGATCGCTGAAGAGCCCCAAATCGCCGATGTACCCCAAATTGCCGACGTTCCCCAGATAGCCGAACTGCCATTCACAAATACGGAGCTGCCCCAGACAGCGGTCGTGCCCCAAATAGCGGACTGACCCCAAGTCACATTGGTCCCCC
>PKZC01000206.1:0-3889 GCA_003132905.1 Bryobacterales bacterium
CAACTCGAGCGCCACGCAAAACACCTGATGCGTCAAAACCCCTTCTATTACGCCGCCCACCCCCGTTTCCAAGCAGACCCGCCGCTCACGGAAATCGCAATTTGAAAATGATCCCCCTGTGGCTTCGTTACACGTCTCACCCCTTACAGGCGCGCCCATTGCCAAGTCCTCCGCCCGAAGCGCAGACTAAAGAGGATGTGGAACCAAGTGAGCGCAATCGTGTGGGCGCAATGGCGCAGCACGCGCAATCACCTTCCGCGCGCCAATCTCGGCGGCTTGCTCTTCACCAGCGTCTTGACCGCCGTCTGGTACGGAGCGTTCACCTATCTCGCGGTGCTCGCGGGAATTCTGCTGTCCCGTCCCGGCGACTTGGCGTCGTTCCACCAAATCCTCCCGGCCGCGTTCCTGTTGTGCTTTCTCTATTGGCAAGTGATCCCGGTCCTGCTGACGTCCATGGGCGCGTCGCTCGACCTGCGCAAGCTGCTCATCTATCCCATCCCGAAGCGCGCCCTCTTCGCAATCGAAGTGATTCTGCGCGTGTCAACTGCGGTGGAGATGCTGCTGATCCTGACAGGCGCGGCAATCGGCCTTCTTCTAAATCGCGATGTTCCCTTTTGGGCGCCCTGGTCGCTCGCGCTGTTCGTGGTCTTCAATTTGTTTTGCTCCACCGGCATTCGCGACCTTCTGGTCCGCCTGCTCGCTCACAAGCGGATGCGCGAACTGGTCGTGTTCCTGGTGGTGATCTGCGCGGCGTTACCCCAGTTGATCTTGTTCCGCGGCTCGCAAGGCCGGATCCGCCAGTTCTTCGGAGGCGAGCCTTCCGCCATCTTTCCGTGGACCGCCACCGCGCGCCTGGCCTTGGGCGAATTCTCGTGGCTGAGCTTAGGCGTAATGCTGGCCTGGACGCTAGCCGCATATGCGTTTGGACGCAGCCAGTTTGAATTGGGTCTGCGCTTCGATGCCGCCGCAGCCTCCGCCCGAGGTTTGTTGTCGAGACGCCGAGTGAGTCGGCTCGAATGGTTGTATCAGTTGCCCAATGCGCTCTTTCGGGATCCACTGGCAGCGCTGATCGAAAAGGAGCTGCGATTCCTGAGCCGCGCGCCGCGATTCCGTTTGGTTTTCCTGATGGGCTTTTCGTTTGGCCTGCTGATTTGGGCGCCCATCGCATTCGGCCGCCAGAGCACCGAACGCAGCTTTCTGAGCGACAACTATCTGACGATGGTCAGCATTTACGCGCTCCTGTTGTTGAGCGACGCGCTGTTTTGGAACTGCTTTGGATTTGACCGTAGTGCCGCGCAAGTTTACTTTCTAGTGCCGGTTAAAATGTCTACCGTGCTCGCCGGAAAAAATCTGGCCGCCGCGTTTCTCGTTCTGATGGAGATCACCGCCATCGCCGTTGTTTGCGCGCTGCTGCGGCTACCTCTGAGCGGACGTCAGATTCTGGAGGCGGTGGCTGTCACCTGCGTCATTACTCTGTTCATCCTCGCGGTCGGGAACTTGAGCTCGCTTTATAATCCGCGCGCCGTGAATCCGGTAAAAACGATGAAGACGGCCGCGCAGAGCCGCTCGCAGGCGCTCTTGATGCTCGGCTTTCCCCTAACGTTAGTGCCAGTGGCGCTGGCTTACCTGGCGCGCTACGCCTTCGACACCGAGTGGGCGTTTTTCGGCACCCTGCTGATCGGCGGCGTGATAGGCGTGTTGGTCTATTTTTACTCCCTGCAGTCTGCAATAAAAGCCGCGTCGGATCGCCGCGAGCAGATCATCAGCGCTCTGAGCCAGGGCGAAGGTCCCATCGAAAATTAATGAGTTGCCGGTTCTGCGAGATCGCCGCGAAAGCCGACTACGTGGTTTTTGAAGACGATGTATCGCTAGCATTCCTGGACTATCGGCCGTTGTTCATCGGGCACACGCTGCTCATTCCCAAGGCGCACTATGAAACGCTAGCCGACCTCCCGGGCAATCTCGTGGGACCGTTTTTCGGCAATGTGCAGTTGCTCGCGCGGGCCGTCGAGCAGGCCATGCAGGCCGAGGGAACGTTCGTCGCCATCAATAATCGCGTTAGCCAAAGCGTCCCACATCTGCACGTCCATATTGTGCCGCGGCGAAAGAAGGACGGTCTGCGTGGTTTCTTCTGGCCTCGCCAATCGCATTCTAATGAAGAGGATATGCGACAGGCCCAAAACGCGATCCGAGAGGCCTTGGTTGCAGTTTCTCAGCAAAACAGCCGAAAAGATGGATGATGTCCCGGATTTTGCTTGTTCTCCTGTTCGCGCTGAGTGTTCACGCCGCGGATCCCGAAAGAGTGGTTACCAGCATTTTACCTTCGCTCGATTACGGGCCGACCTGCTGGTCCAGCGTCACGCTGTCGAACCTCGGCGATCGCGCCGTAACGGTCGAAATCGAAGCGCATCGAGCGGGCGGCGGCTTGGTGGGGCTGGCCGGATTGAATGATATGACCCTGCACTTGGGCGCCGGCGAACACGTGGCACATCGGCTCGAAATCGGCGATGAATCGGGCCAAGGCTGGCTCAAAGTGCGCGAGCGCATCCCCTCGCCGAAACTTTCGCCGGTGATTGCCGTAGCCGCCTTGAGCGAGTGTACCGTCGATAATCAGTTGCGCAGCACACCGCGCCAACTTTCCTACCCCACGCGCAATCCCTGGTTCTCAGGCGACATAGAAGAGATGCAGGGAAACATGATTTCGGTGGTGAATACTTCCGAACGCGCCGCGCAAGCTTCGCTCTGCTATTCGGCGGGCAATCTGTACTCGGTTCCCTCAACCTCCCATGCCACGCCGGAGCTCACGCTGGTTTGCTCGAAGGCGTATGACGTACTGATTCCGCCCTACGCTTCTCGCCAATTTCCGGTGCAGCGCGACGACAGCACGCATTTTTCCATCAAGACGCAGGGCGACGCAGTTGTGTTGCAAATGCTCCGGCCGGTGCAATCCGGCGTCAAGGTCTACACCGTGGATTCCACCGTCAAATTCGGCGGCGAATTTGGCGATAAATAGCGCGCCGGCTTTAGCCGCCCGACGTGCGCTCGATGTGTCCGCCAAATTGGAACCGCATCGCGGACAGCAATTTGTTGGCGAAATCACTTTCGCCGCGCGAATCGAAGCGCTGAAAAAGCGCGGCGCTCAAGACTGGAACCGGAGTCGATTCATCAATCGCCGCATTGATCGTCCAGCGCCCTTCGCCAGAATCGGAAACGCGGCCCGAGAATTTCTCAAACGATTTCTGATCCAGCAACGAAATCGCGGTGAGATCCAGCAACCAGGATGCCACCACGCTGCCGCGCCGCCATACCTCCGCGACATCCGCCAGGTTGAAATCGTATTGGTAATGTTCTGGATTCCGCAGCGGGGTGGTCTCGGCGTCGGACTCACGCGCCGTCTTGCCGACATTAGCGTGATGCAGGATATTCAAGCCCTCGGCATAGGCCGCCATGAGGCCATATTCGATTCCGTTGTGAACCATCTTCACGAAGTGCCCGCCACCCACCGGCCCGCAATGCAAGTAGCCATCTTCGGCCGTGCCTGCCACCTTCTCGCGTCCGGGAGTGCGTTCGATATTGCCGCGTCCCGGCGCGAGCGTCTTGAAGATTGGATCCAGATGCTTCACGATGTCAGGTTCACCGCCGATCATCAGGCAGTANNATGTCGCCCTTCTGCATGTGCGATGCCAGTTGTTCGAGCGTCTGATCCACCACAGCAGCCGGCACCATCAGCCAAACCGCGCGCGGCGGTTTCAACTTGCTCAGGAATTCATCGAGGGAACTCGATCCTGTCGCGCCGTCTTTGCCAAGCTCCGCGACGTTGCCGGGGTTCATGTCGAAAACCACGCATTCATGCCCGCCCTTCATCAGCCGGCGCACCATGTTGGCGCCC
>PKZC01000206.1:3902-16271 GCA_003132905.1 Bryobacterales bacterium
GAGAGAATGTAGGGAGGCAGAAGACGCAGTACCGTGTCGTGCGTGCAGTTCAGCAACAGACCTCGTTCGAGCGCCCGAAGTACGAGATCGTGACCGGGACGCGAGAGCTGAATTGCGAGCATTAATCCAGCGCTGCGAATCTCTGTCACGATCGGACGGCGGCGCTGAATTTCTTCCAGTCCCGAACGCAATTGTTCACCAATTTGCCGAACGTTGGGCAGCAGTTCGTCCAAGATGGAAAGAAACTCCAAGGCCACGCGGCACGCCAATGGACCTCCGCCAAACGTCGTGCCATGCAGGCCTAAAGGCAAGGCTTGTGCGGCCTGCTCGGTGAACAAAGTCGCTCCTAACGGTAGCCCGGCAGCCAAGGGTTTGGCAGTGACCACAATATCGGGCCGGATTCCGGAAGTTTCATACGCGAAGTAACGGCCGGTGCGTCCCAAGCCGCATTGTGTTTCGTCGGCAACCAGCAGAGCGCGGTGACGCGTGGCCAGTTCGCGCGCCAGTTGCAGAAACTCCACCGTCAACGGAAAGATGCCGCCTTCGCCCAGTACCGGCTCCAAAATGATTCCGGCCGTTTCGTCAGTCACCGCCTTCGCGAGACTGATGTTGTCATTCGGATCGACAAACGTCACTTGCGGCGCTAGCGGGCCAAAAGGCCGCTGATACTTGGGCTGCCCAGTAATGGCTAGCGACCCGAACGTCCGCCCATGAAACGAATTGTTGAGCGCCACTAACTTGGTTTTCCTGAGATGCAATGCCCGCCCCTGCGCGCGCACAGCCTTGAGTGCAGCTTCCATCGCCTCAGTTCCGGAACTTGAGAAGAACGCGCGATCCAATCCACTGAGTGCGCACAGACGCTCGGCGAGTTCGCCTTGATACGGATGGTAGACTAAGTTCGACGTATGGATGCACTGCTGGGCCTGTTGCACCAGCACCTCGATGACGCGGGGATGTGAATAGCCCAGCGCGTTCACTCCGATCCCGGCGATAGCGTCCAGATACCGATTCCCTTCCGAGTCGAAGACATAACACCCGCAGCCCCTGATTACGACTAGCGGATATCGGTCGTAGACCTGCAAGAGGAACTGTTGTTCTTTTTGCGCGATCGATTCAACGTGAGCGAGCGATTGTGTGGAAGTCATAACCGGAGCTTAAGCGGCGGGCCTGGAAGATATCCAATACTCTGATCTCGATCGATCAATATGCACGGCATATCGCAAGCAATAACGAAACCGAGACTGCTGGGAGCGATCTTTTAAGTGTGGGCGTCTTGACCTTGACTACGCAGGTCCATGCGGAAGAATTTTCCGTAAAGCCGCGTAAAGACTTCCAGGGATTACCGCAGCACAGGTTACCCGAACTTGACACGCTACGCGGATTCCTTTTGGTGTGGATGACGTTAACTCATCTACCGACCCACATCAGCCCCTACTCGAATCAGATGGTGGGTTACGTTTCGGCGGCTGAAGGGTTCATTCTTTTGGCGGCAATCCTGGTGGGCCGCATTTATCAAAGCCCTCTCGAGAAGTACGGAACGTTAGTAGCGCGCGAAAAACTTTGGCGGCGTATCGTTCGGATCTATGGTTATCATCTGCTGCTGCTCGGATTTGCGTTCTCCATCTGCGCGGCAGTAGCTGCCCAAAGGCCGCTCTGATCGCCGCGCCAGCGCTGATTTATAATCCGCCGCTTCTGGATATTCTGCCGATGTACATCGTCTTCATGCTTCTCACTCCGTTACCGCTCCGGATTGCGAAACGATGGGGATGGGGTGCTGTTTTGGCCTTGAGTGGCTCCATTTGGCTATTGGCGCAATTCAATTTGCGTGGATGGATCTACGCAGTGGCGGCGCATTTCGGATTTCCAATCCCGCTCAACGAAAGAGGCGCGTTCGATTTGTTCGGATGGCAATTTCTATGGACCGTGGGTTTGCACCTCGGCAGTTCCAAAGCGGCTTCGCTCTTTTCTGAATTTCGAATTCCCAAGTGGGTAGTCATGTCCTTCGCGGCGATCGTGGCCGTCCTGTTCGTCTGCCGGCACACGGCTTTTGATGTACTCATCGGCCCGACGTTATTCGACGTTTTGGCGAACAAATGGATCGCCATTAGCCGAAACCTGGTTGGGCCGCCGGCTAGCGACGCTCGGGCGAGCATCTTTGGAAGTGTTCTGCACGCATCTGGTCTTTTGCTTCTTCTTTCTCGGGCTGGCTACCGGAACCGATGCGCAATATACCTGGCCGCAAGATGCCATCATCGTGGCGGTCACTTTTACTGGGTTGTTCGTCGTGGCGTATTTTACGCAACGACGCCCGCTACTGCCCAACGTAAAGGGGTCCCAGGGCGCCGCTCATATAGACGTTCACAGGATTCGAAGGATAAGTCCCAACAGGGATCTGAACGTTCACCTGCGTGATGCCAGCCACTAAGCCATCGGCCGAAGCGACATACTGCGGCTGCAGTTGATTTTCGTTCATATATATGGTTATAGGCGTCACCGGAACGGGAAGCGGCGCCGCGTTGACGCTGCCATCCTGGCTCAAGGGAGACGTCACGCCAAGACCCGTCAGATAGAAGGTAACCACCGAGCCTTGCGGCGCGGGATGGCTGGCTGAATTGGCCGTACCGTCTTGATTGGTGATCGCCAGAAAATACGGCGCAACCGGCGTGACTGCGACTCGTACCGAATTCGATTTTTGCCCGTCTACCGTGACGGTGACTTCCGAAGTGCCGCTGATCTCAAAGGGTGCGAAGGCGACGATCAATCCATCCTGTACCGAGATCAGCGGAGCGATGTATCCATCGAACGATACGCTGATAGAGTCCACTTGGAAAGGAAGCCGGCCGGTTGAATCGAGTTGCGCCATTACGGTGGCGCTCGGTCCCAGATGTTGTCCTGTGATGCTGATCAATTCACCGGGCGCGATTCCGTAGCTGAACTCGGGCGGGAACGCCACCGCACTCGCGGTAGGCCCAATTGAATTGACAATCACTGGAGGAGCGCTGGCGGGATCGATCTTCACCAAAACGGCAGTGTTGCCCGATCCGTAGCCGCCATTCTTGTGCACGCTGGTTGCGTATTGGGCGGTGCCCGATACGTAGATCGATCCACTGGGATCGATGGCGAGGTTTGCGCCGTCGCTGAAGCTTGAGAACAGCAACTGAGACAGATCGGGGTTGAACTCGCTGACAAAATCGCCACTGAGTTCATACGGCGTGACGAGAGGAAAGCCCTGAGAGCCGGCGCCAGCCACCCAAACATTTCCGGAGGGCTCCAAAACAATACTGGTTCCGGCGTCGTCGCAGATGCCACCCAGATAAGTCAGGTATTGTGCGCTCGAGAGGCCGGGATCGAGTTTCAGCACGTAAGCATCCGATCCGCCCAATGGATATTCGGGCCCCGGACCAATGCTGATAGTTGGCGGGCAACCGCTATTTACCTTGGTCTGGTAAGCGCCGGGGGTCGCACCGGGAGTGATGCCCCAGGTGCCACCGGTGATGTAAGCATCGCCGGACGAATCCAGCGCTACGGCGTTGGCTTGTGTAAAGAAACCGCCGCCGATGAAAGAGCTGGCGATGAGTTTGTCACCGGCCGCGCTCAGCTTGCTGACGAATCCGAAATTAACTGGATTTGGATATATAATGCTGGCCGCAGGGCCGCCTGGAAAAGTGGATTGATAGGCATTCGCCGTAACGGGAAAATCAGGCGATGTAGTGGTCCCGACGACCACGGCCTCGCCAGCCGCATCCACGGTAATGCCCTGCCCGTAGCTCCCGCACGAGCCGGTGATGAAACTCGAATACACCAGGCTGTTCGCGGCCACGTTCAACTTGCTCACAAATCCGTACGTCGCCAAGTCTGCAATTGGCTGGAAAGGGTTCGTGCTGTTGCGCTGGCACATGGTGGTGGGCAGCTTGGGTTGCGGCACGTTCGTTGTCGTAGGGAAGTCGGGCGCTTGCGTAGAGCCCACGATGTACGGCGCTCCGGACGAATCGATGGCAAGGCCGCTGATTGTTACGCCCTTCGATGCACCCAGCAGGCTTGAATAAATCGCCTGGGAGCCATCAGCACTCAACTTTGCCACGAAGCCGCTGCTGGCAGGCGCCGGTGATGCCGCGGAGATGGTTTGCGTAACCGGAAAATCCGACGAAGTGGTGGTGCCCGCTATAATCGCTTCTCCTTGCGGGTCCACTGTGATGGCCGTGATCTGATCCGAGTAACTGCCTCCGAAGAAGGTAGAGTACAGCATCTTGGAGCCATCCGGACTCCACTTCACCACAAACGGCACCGAAGGGGAATCCACTCCAGCGAAGACTTGATTCCCCAAGCCGATCAACACGTGAGGATTGAAACGCGGCGGTAGAATCTTCCAGGTTGCTCCATGATCCACACTGACCTCGATTTGATTATAAGTGGCGAAGTAAAGATCGCCAGTTGAGGAATCCAAAGCGAAGGACTGCACATACACGCCTCCGGGAAAGGGCGGGGTGATCGTGGTGAAGCTGACGCCGCCATTGGTGCTCATCTGAACGCCAACGCTGTCGACAACATAAATATAGGACGGATTGTTCGGGTCGATCGTAATCGATCTCGGAGTATACAGATTTCCCGCCAATTGCTGCCAGGTCGTCCCGCCATCGGTGCTCTTGACCAAAATTGCATTGGCGTCGATGAGGTAGAGATCGCTGCCGCCCGGCGTCAAGGTGAACGTGATGGAATTGAAGTTGTAGGGCCCGGGCGCCGGTTCACCCGGGTATGCGGGATTCAGCTGCTGCCAAGTGCCACCGGCGTCGGTACTCTTGTAGAAATTATTCGGATTAGCGGTGACCGCATAAGCAGTCATATGATCCACGGCGCTGATTTGCACCGAGCTGACATTCACGGCGCCGTTCCCGGAGACAGCCAAGCCCTGTTCATTCTGGCCTGTCGCTTGGCCAGCAGAGGACATGATGAACAAGCCGGATGTGGTGGCGATGAAGGCGCGCGAAGGGTCGATGGCGTCCACTGAAATAGCCTGCACGGTCGGCGTTCCGGCCGGTACTCCGTACGGACCAACCAAGGGCGCGGCTTGAACGAAGCTGGCGCCATTGTTACCGCTGACGAAGATGCCATCCGGTGTGGCCACATAAAGCACCTTGCCGTCGGATGTTCCACCAATAGCGGTAACCGAAACCTGAGAACCCACCGGCAGCGGAGTGGCCGTCTGTCCGCCATTGGAGAATGCGATCAGAGGCGGCTGGTGCCCGTTCCGACTTCCATTGGTGGACGGAAAATCGATGGAATTGGTGCTGCCCGTCACGTAGACATTGCCCTGCGCGTCGGTGGCCACCGGACCGCCCGTGTCCGAACCGCTGCCGCCGTAATATTTCGTGTAGACGATCACTGGATCGATGGTCAGCGGAATCGTCTGGTCGTGCTTGCCGAGTTGGAAGCCGATTTCGTTGGCGGAGAGAAGAACGTAGTGGGATGGGATTTCCTGGCGGACACCGTGAGCAGTTTGGAAAACACGTGGCGTCAACTGGCGTAATCGGCCGGATCGAGTTTCGACAATCATGCTGCCGGCTTCATCCAGCCGGAGATTGCGTGCGCCGTCCACTTCGATTCGGATACGATCGGGCTTCGCGCCTGGGGCCAGATTCAAATCGTATTCCAGCTCTCCCGCATGACCGTAGAACGTGACGTCCACTCCTGGATAGAGGCGCTGAATGCCGGCTTTCGGATACGCCTGGAAGCTGCTGGTCTGGCCGCGCCGGATGTAGCTGCTGGGCGCGGGCGTTCCAAGGCCTTTGAGATACGCGTGCCTCGACGAACGAAGGAATCGAAGCGTGACACCGTCCAATTCAATACCATCCGCGCCAATGGAGGCCGGCTGCCCGGCGACGCGGGTCTCAAATAGCCGGCTCGAGCGCTGCTCGAAATAGAGCGGATGATCGGGCAAGGTTGCGCCAGTAAACGGGCTGAGGCAAACGATGGTCAGCAGTGAAAGTCGAGTAATAGACACACGAACTCCTGGGGACGCGGGCGGGTAGATCCCATTGTGCCATGAGCAGCCGCGCTAAATACTTCCTCGTTGAGGATATGATTTTCATATGGACCTGCGGCAGCTTCGGTACTTTGTTGCGGTGGCTGAAGAACTGCATTTCGGCCGGGCTGCGGAACGGCTGGGGATGGCGCAGCCGCCGCTAACGCAACAGATCCAGAAGCTAGAGCGCGAGCTGGGATACCGCGTGTTTGTAAGGCAGCCACGGAAAACCACGCTCACCGATGCCGGGCGGGTCTTGTTGGAAGAAGCGCGCCGCATCTTGGCCGGGATGGAACAGGCCATCGATCACACTCGCCGGGCCGGACGCGGCGAAACCGGCCAGCTTACCGTAGGCACGCCGCCGTCGGTGATGTTGACGCGCTTGCCCGCCATCATCCGGAAGTACCGCGAACGATTCCCTGCCGTGCGGTTCACGCTGCGCGAAATGTCCACCAGCGCCATTGCGGCCGGCTTGCTGGACGGAACGCTCGATATCGGTTTCCTGCGCGAGATGAGTGAGTGCGGAGCTCTACCGGTTGAAACGGTTCTTCGAGAGTCGGTGTTTGCGGTACTTCCGGCAACGCATCCCTTGGCGGCGGCCCCCCGCTTGCGATTGCGACAGTTGGCGAAGGAACCGTTCGTGCTGTTCCCGTCGCACGTCGGCGTGGCGTTCTACGACAAGCTCATCTCGTTCTGTGTGGATGCTGGCTTCACGCCGCGCATTGTCCAGGAAGCCACGCAATGGCAGAGCGTGGTGACGTTCGTCGAGACAGGCATGGGAGTATCCATCGCGCCTGCAGGCGTGCGGAAGTTTCGCTGGAAGGGCGTCGAATACCGGCCGCTTGCGGGACTGGAAACCACGGTGTCCATTTGCTGGCAGAACACACGTGAATCCGGGGCCATCAACGCTTTCTGCAATCTGGCGCGGGCTGAGCTGTCGCGGGATTAAGCGCGTATTGGATAAGCATGGTGTTATGCGCCAGATCATGATGATTCCCCTGGATGACCGACGTCAAGGCTGTGCTGACGGAGCTGCTGCGTGGCCAATCCGCCGTAATATCCTTCGGGGTCCAACTGGGACGCTCGGCGGAAATGGGCCGCCGCAGAGGAGGGTTTCTCGATCGCCAGCATAGCCATTCCGGCGCGCCAGTGAAATCCAGCAAGCTCCGGCTTATGTTTTGGATCAATTTCGCGGGCTCCCAACTCAATGGCCTGCTGCGATTCGGCGGCATGGCCCAGCAACGCCAAAGCCCACGCCTGATTGCCGCGAATACCTGCCAGATGCTCTGAGGAAAACCGTTCCGACAGTTCACTACGGTGTTTCTTCAGAGCCTGCTCTGCATACGCAAGTGCCTGCCCCGGCAGGAGGCCCTGGCGCAATCGCAGCTCAGAGAGGCCGCTGAAAGCCACCGAGCGAGTAGGCCTTAGCGCCGCCGCGGCTTCAAAGGACCGTTTGGCCTCTGAATAGTCGTCTTGCGCTAACAGGACCAGGCCCAAACGTTCGAACCCGCCCAAACGATCGGCGAGACTGCGCGATGGCTGCACCAACTCGCGCAGGATCGCTGCCGATTCCTGAGTGCGGCCCCAATAGAAGAGGGCGTCGGCTTTTTGCAGCTTGATGATGCCTACCGAAGACCAACCCAGAATGCCATCGATCATCTTTAGGGCTCTCTGATAATGGCATCTCTTAACTTCGCGGTCGAGCCGAATACCGAGGAGGAAGAATTGTACCCCCAAAAGCACCGCGATACCGGGGATCGCCGCAAGCCACCAGATGCTCATACGGTCCCCACCGCCGCCAAGAAAATCACAGCTATCATTGCCATGTTGCAACAGTTCGGAGCGCGCGGCGTTGTCGCGAGTTTAGACGTGGATGGGATAAGCACCATTGAGACGCACTTTGCGCGAATCGTGAAGCGACCAAAACTCAGTGAGAGTCACAGGGGATGAACGGTGCGGGCGTTTGGGCCCAAATTGATAGTCACTGGTGAAGAGCACTTGATTCAAGGGCGACGACCCCATAAGGGACGCAAGCATCTCGGAGACCGCAGCCACGAACTCCGGCCGGAACTCCAGAAACGTCGATCGTGACGCATGGACCGAACGATCGCTGAGCAAGTCGGCCGCAAAGAAAATCCGCTTTTCGCGAATCTTCAATTCTGGATTCCCTAGATGATAGATGCAGCCCTTCAAAGCATCAAAATCCTGCTGAAACAAAGGCCTTGGCGAACGATCCGATTGGAGCACCTTCCCGCCTTTGACTGCGAACGGCAGATGGCTGAAATCGCTCAATTCGATTTGTCCCACGCAGACAATTTCAATCGATGGCATTGCGCTAATCGATGTACCAAGGCACGTTGACCACTGCGATTTTCTGGCTGCCGCGCACGTACAGCAACGTCTTCAGCACGGCCGCGCGCTGGTTGTGAAGGAAGTAATAATACCAGTGCCTCTCCACTAATTCCGGAATGAGCACGGCGAGTTGGCGATCCGGATCCTTCTTTTGCAGATCCAACACGTATTCCACGATCGGACTGCTGACATAACGATAAGGGTTGTCCAGAATCACGAGCCGAGGCGCGGCCAGCCCCACTTCCTGAGTGGGCTTCTCAACGTAGTCCAGCCACTCTTTCTTTAACTGGTCGGTCCATTCACATTTCACATGCAATCCAATCACATCCGGCGAAATGGAGAGCGCGAAAGTCAGGGCTTTCTTTGCCACCACGCTCCAACGCTCCAGTGGGACGACGACCATAGCCGGACGAAAATGTGTGAGATCGAGCGGCGTGGAATCGGCAACTTCCTCGCTGACGTGTTCGTAATGCCGATGGACGGCATACATTAGCACCAGGAGCCCTGGGATCAGGAGCATCGTTATCCAGGCACCCTCAATAAACTTTGCCACCAGGACCACCAGCACGGTGATTCCGGTGACGATTCCGCCCAGTCCGTTGATGAACATGTAGCGGCCTGCGTTGGGGCCACGCACGCGTTTCCAATGAAACACCATGCCCAATTGGGAGAGCGTGAACGCCAGGAACGCCCCCACCGCATAGAGTGGAATCAAGCGGTCGGTAACGCCGCCGAACAGGGCCAGTAGCAAGCCGGTAAGCGCCGTTAGAACCAAGATCCCTTCAGAGAAAACCAAGCGGCGTCCGCGATTGGCCAAGGAGCGGGGCAGGTAACCATCGAGCGCGATGATGCGGCACAGGCGCGGAAGATCGGCGAACGCAGTGTTAGCCGAGAGCGAGAGGACCAGCAAAATGGAGCCGATAGTGACGTAATAGAACACGCCTTTTCCCGCAACGGCTGCTATGAGCATCGAAAGCAAACTTTGATAGCCCGGGGCTCCAGGGTCGGTGGCGGCAATATGATACGCGTTCACCAGCCAGGCGATGCCCGCCAGCAAAATGATGAGCAGCCCGATGATCACGGTGAGCGTCTTCTTGGCATTTTCCGATGTGGGCTCACGAAAGGCTCGCACGCCGTTGCTGACGGCTTCCACGCCGGTGAGCGCCGTACAACCGCTGGCGAACGCTTTCAATAGCAGCCAGGCACCCACCATCGCGCTGGCCGCTGGCATCGGCGGAGGCACAACTACCGGCATGGGATGCCCGCCGGCTGCGAGTGCGCGGAACACTCCAATGACGATCGTGATCAGCAGTGTACCGAGAAAAAGATACGTCGGGATCATGAAGACCCCGCCTGCCTCTTTGACACCCCGCAGATTCACGATGGTAATCAGCAGCAGAATGCCGAGACACATCGCGAGCGTGTGCGGGAGCAGCGATGGAACGGCGGAGACCAGCGCGCCCACTCCGGCCGAGATGCCGACCGCCGCAGTCAATACGTAATCGATGAGCAGCGCGGCTGCCGCCAAAAGTCCCGCGCCAGGGCCGATGTTTTCGCGCGCAACGGTGTAAGATCCGCCGCCGCCCGGGTAGGCATCGATGGTCTGGCGATAAGAAAAGTAGACGATGGTGAGCAGAAGAATGATGGCGCCGCTGATGGGGACGATGTAGGCGACGCCCAGCGCGCCGAGCGGGATCAGAATGGTGAGTGCCGCTTCCGGCCCGTATGCGGCGGAGCTAAGCGCGTCGAGGCCGAAGATGGGAATGCCCGCGGCGGGGCCGATTTGTTCGCCCTTCTCTTCCCAATTCGCAAGCGGCTTGCCGAGCAGCACGTCGAGGAAAGACATCAACCTATCTAAGCATGGTCACTGCGGGGCATGGTCACTGCGGGGCATGGTCACTGCGGGGCACGCTCTTTGCGGGCGCTGCGGATGTTAAACTAGCAGCGTGCCAGCAGTGGCCGAGTGGCGGAACTGGCAGACGCACCAGACTCAAAATCTGGCGAAGTTCACTCTTCGTGTGGGTTCGACCCCCACCTCGGCCACCAAGAAAACAAAAGGCTTACCATCAAACTTGCCGCCGAAAAAGCGGACCTCAATTTTCACTGGTAGCATATTTGGCAGCATATCGGTCAGCTTGGTAGCGTATCGGTCACGCGGTAGCAGGCGCTTTGCTACCGGTCCGGTCCTTGCTCCAAGCGTCCAGTTTCGACCCTGCGTCCTGCACATTCTTGAGGCTTACGATGTTGTATCGCTCCAACATCGAACGTGTTTCATGACCGGAGATCAGCATCGCTTGTGATTCAGGGAGCCCAGCCTCTTGGATCATGACGCGAACAGCGGACCGTCTGAGGTCGTGAAACAGCAAGTCTTTTTTGACGTTCTTATTCGCGACATTCGCGCGCTCGACGGCGTGGTTCCATGACCATCGGAAATCGGAAATCGGTGTTCCTGGAGCCTGTCGAATACCGCCGTGATCGATCTCCGTGTCTTCTTCCATCCAGAAAAAGAGCAACTCGCATTCCGGGTGGTTCTCATCCCTGTAAGCCTTTTGCGCCTTAAGGTGCTCCTCGATGCTCCCCCAGAACGGCAGGNNTCCTTTTCTTGCGGTTCTTGGTTTTGGGGAGGCGAACAATCCGGTTACGCCAGTCAACATCAGACCACCGCATGTTAAGTAGTTCGCCCAATCGGCAACCTGAATGGAACGCGACCACGAATAGCGCCTTAAGTGACCGCGGAAGCTCCTCAAGGAGGCTTGCGTGATCGTCGTATTCTAAGAAGCCGTCGCGAGTGTTATTCACAGTCACGAACGGAATGTACGGGATCTTCCCAACGTTCGACGGTGTTTGCTTCGCCTCAAGATTTAAGGCCGCGCGAATGATCGCAAAACGATAGTTAATGGTCCGCTGAGACACACCCCTAGCAACTTCCCGTTTTCTGTGGTCCTTGAAATCCGCTGTAGTCAATAATGCGACCTTACGGGCAGGCAAAAAGCTGGCATCACGCTCAATCACGCCGATAGTCAGACGCACCATCTCTGCCGACTTCCGGCCGTTCTCCTGCATGTACTTCAGGTAACGCTGAAGCAGTTCGCTGATGGTAAAGTTCTTAACCGATGGCGGGTCAAGCTCGCCGTTTTCGATCTTCCCACCAAACTCACGTGCAACGTGCAGAGCTGCTTTTTTCGCGTCCTCGTAATCCCGCGTCCCCAGTGCTCTGCTGAGTCTCTTACCATTCGACACAACAGCGTACATCCATCTGCCGTCCGCTTTCTGATACAGGGAGCCTTCGCCTTTAGGCCCGCGGCTAGGTGCAGCTCGCTTTTCCATGATGACATGGTAGCATAAAGATCTGGTGTGAGCAAGCTTCTTCTGTGCCATTCTACGCAACGTCCGGATCCGCTGCCCGTGCGGAACCCATCTTCTTGGCGAGGTTACGTCCTGTTTCGGTCGTGTAGTAAGTGTTCTTGTCGATGAAGTCCTGAATAGCCTTAACGGAGATCTTACGGCCCTTCTTGCCGTTGCGTACTGCTGGGAGGAGTCCATCTCTCAACATTCGTTCAAGACCGTCCGGCGTGGTGTCGAGCACGTAGGCTGCCGTACGTGTGCTGAGTGCCATTTTTTCGAGGCTCTTCTGGCGACGATTGATATACTCGATCAGCTTTGGGGCTAACTTGGCCACCAGTCGGTCAAGCACGGCGTCTGACAAGAGATCAAGATCGGACATTTGTAATTTCTCCGCGAAGTCTGGCACAAAGGAAGACGCGACAGGGCCACTCAGACTGGGCCATGAGTGTTTGTTGCCTTGACATTTGAATTGAAGTCTCCGCCGCCTGCCTCCTGATCCCGATGCTGCTCATAGGGTCACCAGCCGTCGCCATCGCGAATCCCGTTCCCAAGGAGTCAATGAATCGCAGACGAGAACGGCCGAAATCTTCCTTCTAGATTCGGTTCGCGCGACCGAAATTTCTCTTGGAAATTCGGTGAGTTTCCGGCAAGGG
>PKZC01000111.1:0-4592 GCA_003132905.1 Bryobacterales bacterium
CAACTCAAAACAGAGTTGGATGTAAAGCGCTATTCGCCCCTTGCGAAGGACGGAACGGTAAGTCAACAGGAACTTGACGACGCCGTGCAGTCAAACCTCGCCAACATCGCTTCGGTTGCAGGGGCGAAAGGAAAATACGACCGCTCCAAAGCGGGGGTCATTGCCGCGGAGGCACAAATCGGAGTTTCGCGCAGTTCCTTGCACTCTGCCCAGTTGAATCTTGACTTTACCAAAGTGAAGTCGCCGGTGAACGGGATTGCAGGTATACGCGTAGCGAACATCGGCGACCTGGTCGGAACAGACCAGCGAGCCCTTCTCACAACGGTTTCGCAGATCGATCCCATTTTGGTTCAATTTCCAATCAGCGAGCAGGAGTACCTTAGGCTTCGCGATTTCTTTTTGACGGAAGATACCGCCCTGCAATCTTCCTTGGAACTGATACTCTCCGACGGTAGCGTCTATCCAATCAAGGGCAAGATTGATATTGTTGGCCGTGGGGTCGAATCCTCGACTGGCACGCTGCGAATTCGCGCCATTTTCTCAAATCCGGGGAACGTCCTTCGGCCCGGCGAATATTCCAGAATTCGTGCCGTAACCGCGGTGCGAAAAGACGCCTTGCTGGTACCGCAACGTGCCGTTGTGGAACTGCAGGGTGAGTTCGAGGTCGCTCTAGTGGGCCCCGACAACAAAATCACGATACGAACCGTAAAAGCTGGCGATCGGGTTGGGTCATATTGGGTGATTGAGCAAGGGTTGAACCCAACTGACCGTGTGGTGATCGAAGGCCTCCAGGATATAAAGACCGGAGAAACGGTCGATCCTAAGCCGGCCAAGATGCCTATTCTGAATGCAGCTCCAGCAAGCAGTCTTGGTCGAGCCAATTAATGTCGAAATTCTTTATTAATCGGCCCGTCACTGCAATTGTCATCTCCATTCTGATCATGCTCGCGGGACTCATCGTGGCACAGCGGCTTCCCATTGCGCAATTTCCTTCAATCGCCCCGCCGGAAATCGTAGTCACTACGAACTATGTGGGAGCGGACGCTCTCACGATTGAAAGCGCGGTTGCAACGCCAATCGAGGAAGCGATGGCGGGTGTAGAAGGCATGCTCTACATGCGGTCATTCAACGCCAACGATGGAACGATGAAGTTGCGGATCGATTTCGATCTTGGTTTAGATCCGAACATCGCGGAGGTGTTTTCCGAGATACGAGTAAACCGGGCCCTCCCTCAACTTCCGCCCTCTGTCCGTGACCAGGGAGTCACGATCGCGAAATCCCACGTTAGCCCCTTGATGATCATCGCCCTCTTTTCACCGAAGGGTACGCGAGACGCGAAATTCCTGGCCAACTATGCGTACATCAATATCAGCGATCCTTTGACCCTGGTCCGTGGTATTGGCTCTGTTGTGGTCCAAGGAGCGGGCGCCTATGCCATGCGGCAGTGGGTGAAGCCGGATCAATTGGCAAGCCTGGGAGTAACTGTTCCAGACATGGTGAAGGCGCTGGAGCAACAGAATACCGTTAATCCTTCCGGCCAGGTGGGAGCGGAACCTGCTCCGCCAGGTCAGGAATTCACGTACACGATGCGCGCGCAAGGCCGTCTGGTGACGGAGCAGGATTTCGGTGACGTGGTTATTCGCGAGAACAAAGATGGTTCGGTCGTGCGCATGAAAGACGTCGCACGGATCGAACTGGGGACGCAGACCTATAACGTGATCGGGCGGCTGAATGATGCGCCCGCGGCAATTGTCAATGTCTTTCAGTTGCCTGGCTACAACGCCGTGGAAGCCGTTGATGGCGTCCGGAAAATGATGGCGCAGTTGAAAGAACAGTTTCCTGATGACGTGGATTACGTGGTTTCTCTCGATACAACACTTTCGGTGCGCGAGGGCATAAAGGAAATCGTCAACACGCTGTGGGAGGCGCTGCTTTTGGTGATCTTTGTCGTTTTCATTTTCCTGCAGAGCTTCAGGACGACTCTGATCCCCGCGCTGACGGTTCCGGTGTCTCTACTAGGCACATTCATCTTTTTCCCAATGCTAGGCTTCTCCATCAACTCGCTTTCCCTTTTCGGCCTCGTTCTAGCGATCGGTCTGGTGGTTGACGACGCGATTGTCGTGGTGGAAGCTGTCGAGTTGAACATGGCTCGGGGCCTCAGCCCCAAGGATGCTTCGCTCAGAGCGATGGAGCAAGTGGGCGGCCCTGTTGTCGCAATAGCGCTGATCCTCGCGGCCGTGTTTGTTCCAACAGCATTCATTCCCGGCATCACGGGTCGCCTGTATCAGCAGTTCGCCGTAACGATTGCCATCTCCGTTATCATCTCGGCCTTTAACGCACTGTCGTTGAGCCCGGCTCTTTGTTCGTTGCTGCTGAGGCCGGCTCATGAGTCGAAGGGGCGGTTGCAAAAGATATTCGGTGGATTCAACCGCATCTTCGAGAAGGCTACGAATAGGTATGTCGGCATTTCGGGCGCTCTTATCCGGAAAATGGGGATCAGTCTCGCACTTCTTGGCGTGGTCGCCGGCGCCGCGCTTTTGGTTGGCGACAGACTGCCTTCTGGATTCCTTCCCACGGAAGATCAAGGCTTCTTCTATTTGAATATTCAACTTCCTGACGCAGCCTCGCTTCAGCGCACTGACGCGTACACCAAGCAAGTGGAAGCAGTACTCAAAAACACGAACGGCGTGCAATATTACAGCACGATCGTGGGCAGCAGCCTCCTCACGCAAACCAACGCCACCTATAGTGCCTTCATATTTGTCGCCCTCAAACCCTGGGGCCAGCGTAAGACCAAGGAGACCAGTATTCAGTCGATCATGGAATCGGTCAACGCCAGGCTCGACAGGATGCCGGGCGGACACGCATTCGCTTTTTCGCCTCCAGCGATCTCTGGCGTCGGAACCTCCGGCGGCTTCAGCTTCATGCTCGAAGACCGGAAGGGTAAAGATGTCCCGTATCTCGCCGAAAACACAAATCGCTTTCTGGAGGCCGCGCGCAAACGGCCCGAATTGACGAGGCTCAACAGTTCTCTGAACGCCCAGGTTCCCCAGGTGCTGGTTCAGGTAGATAGAGACAAAGTTCTCAAACAGGGCGTTGAAGTGGCAGATGTATACACTACGCTTCGCGCGTTCATGGGCTCATTGTTCGTTAATTATTTCAACCGCTTCGGGCGGGCATGGCAGGTCTACATCGCTGCCGAGGACGGATACCGTTCTCAGGCGAAGGATGTAATGAATTTCTTCGTCCGGAACAAAGAGGGAGAGATGTTACCTCTTTCCTCCGTGGTTTCGCTTCAGACCAGAGCGGGGCCGGAATTTACTTCGCGGTTCAACGAGTATCGCGCAGTTGAGATTACAGGGTCGCCGGCCGCTGGTTACAGCACGGTACAGGCTATGAATGCTCTGGAGCAGGTAGCGAATCAAGTGCTTCCGAAAGGCATGGGGTACGACTGGAACGCACTTTCCTACCAGCAGAAGAAGGCTTCTACCGAGGTGAGTCCCGCCGCCGTGTTCGGTTTTTCATTGCTCGTCGTATTCCTGATTCTCGCGGCGCAGTATGAGAGTTGGACTCTTCCGTTCAGCGTGCTGCTCGGTACCCCGATCGCTGTCTTCGGCGCGTTTTTGGCTCTCTGGATTAGGGGCTTTGAGAATAATGTATATGCTCAAATCGGCTTGGTAATGTTAATTGGCTTGTCGGCCAAGAACGCTATCTTGATTGTTGAGTTCGCCAGAACAGAACGCATGCAGGGCAAGTCGGCGCTCGATGCTGCTCTGGAAGGGGCGCGCATCCGCCTTAGACCGATCTTGATGACCGCGTTCGCTTTTATTTTCGGCACCATTCCCCTTGCAATCGCCAGCGGCGCGGGCGCGGTTGCGAGGCAAATACTTGGGACGGCGGTGATCGGCGGCATGTTGGCGGCCACCTTGCTCGCCATTTTCATTATCCCAGTAACCTACTACGCGATGGAACGTTTGAAGGACAAGGTAGCCGTGCGAAAGAGCGAGTCGTGAAGCTTCTCACAGCCTCTATCCTTGCCTTCAGCATCATGCTCTCGGGATGCCTGCTGGGGCCCAATTACAAGCGTCCCCCGATCTCCGCCCCAGCAGCGTTCCGCGGACAACCCACAGCGGAACAGAACTCGTTCGCCGATCAGGGATGGNNCGATCGCCCGCGCCAAAGAGGCCGAGGCATATCGCGCGATAGCCCGGTCTGCATATTTTCCCACGGTGGGCGAGGAGTCCGGCGTCCAGCGCGATCATGGTGTTTACAAGAACGACCCAGACTTGCGTCTTCCCACGAACAACCAAACCCTCAATCTGTTCTTGGGAGGCCTTTCCACTGCCTGGGAAGTCGATTTGTGGGGCCNNCGGAAGAAGGCCGCCGCGGATTAATGCTCGCGCTGATCACAGAGGTGGCGCAGGATTACATGGAATTGGTGGAATTGGACGGGCGACTGGCGGTGGCCCAGAACAGCCGTGATGCCTTTGAATCGACACACACTTTGTTCAGTAAACGGTACGGAGCGGGAATCGTTTCGCGTTTGCAGGTCACGCGCGCTGAAGCGGCATTGGCCGCGGCGGAAGGAACGC
>PKZC01000111.1:4659-7960 GCA_003132905.1 Bryobacterales bacterium
GGATTAACGGCGCTCTTGGGGAGGGTCAGCCCGGAACTCAGCTCGCTAAGCGGCGGGAGCGCGGATATCTGGGCACTCGCCGCATCGTTTTCGGGCCCTATTTTCACCGGCGGGGCGCTCACTAACGAGCGCCGAGCGGCGGTCGATGTTTTCGATCAGGCCAAGAATCAATATTCACAGAGCGCATTGAGAGCATTTCGGGAAGTGTCGGACGCTTTAATCGCCTCGCAGAAGCTGTCCGTCGTCGAAGAACAACAGAAGCGTGAAGTAGCGGCTCTCACCGATTCTGTCGCCATCGCCAGACGCCGCTATCTTGGTGGCCTAGCTAGCTACTATGAGGTGTTGGAAGCGCAACAACTACTCTACCCCGCCGAAATCACTCTTTCTGAGACTTCCCGTGATCGGCGGCTTGCGATTGTTCAACTTTATCGAGCGCTGGGCGGCGGCTGGAATTTCGACAACACGCAGTGGACGAATGGGCGATAGTGGACTGGAAAACTGGCACACACGATGCGTCCTTCCAGGCAGTCCGTTTTTGACGGCGTTTTGACGTTCTTTGCGATAACTTTCAGACATGGCGTCAGTGTGCTCGACTTTAGCCTTCGCGCCGCCTCAAATGCGCCTCCGCGTTATAGTCCTGCAGACCAGTTGCCATTCCTTTTTTACATGGAAGCACTCGAACGTGGGACCAAGATTCTTCGGTTCATTCGCAGTTCAGATTCTTCAAGGAGGTAAGAAACGATGTGTGACTATTCACTAATGGCGATCCCAAACCGCTTGGCGGTTTCCGGAGAGGAACTGATTGTCCACAGATTCGAGGTGGAATCGGTTGGGTTAGCGTCGGCCTCCGATCTTCGAAGAAGACAAGAGTGTAGCAACGCCCGACGCCACGGGTTCTGGTCGAGACTCAAGGAGTTCTTGAATCCCCTTGACATTCACTCGATCCCGGCAGTCTGTATTCCGCCCGGTGCCCGCTTGCTGATACGCGACATCCCAGCAAAGCTGCAGCATGAATGCGGTTTTCAGAAGGAGGTGGCACAGGCCGTGTTTACTCAGATTACTGCGGCTGTAAACACCTTTCGGGATGCAGTCCGATTTCAAAACGGCGTTGAAGTTCTATTGCAGAGATTGGATGAGGGCCAGAGGGTGCGCGTTTTGGATCTGTCTTCGGCGGAGGAACAGGAAACAGAACCCACGGGTCAGCGCGCGATCATGCGAGTGGCATAGAGATGCCCTTCTCAATAACTGCGCCACAACGCAAGGCCGCGGCGGCAATTTCTATACGTCGACGAGGAGGCCGCGGCCTCCTGTGGCGCTTCTAACTTGACGTGCCCGGCGTCCCAGCCACACACGGGCTATACGGCGCGGCCGATCGACAAAAGAAGTAACGATGAGAAAAACGACTGCGATCACCTGCGTTTTTCTTGATGGCTGCGGGGTTCTGCTCACCAACGGGTGGGATCATCATGCCCGCAGACGGGCGGCCGAGAAGCTTCAAGCTGGACTGGGCAGAGATGGAAAACACGCCGATGTTCGTCCAGATCGCGGAAGGTTTGGGGATTCGAAGCATTCTTCACACCGATTACAATTCCACCTGCGCGAAGGTGGCTTCGTTCGGATTCCAAAACGAAGGACATCCATGAAGCCAGCGAATTCAGGCATCCTGACGATTAACGGCGGCTCGTCGAGCATCAAGTTCGCGCTGTATCAGGACGGCGAACCGTTGCAGCGAGGCCTTTACGGAAAGATCGATCGCATTGGCCTGAGCGGAACCAGCCTGACGTTCGACGACTCAGACAAAAATCGGCAGGACACCCGCAAGCTCTCGGCCTCCGATCACAAATCGGCGGCGAAATTTCTGATGGATTGGCTCGAAGAGCAGAAGAGCTTCGAATCGCTCCAGGCTGTGGGGCACCGTGTAGTGCATGGCATGCAACACACCGCGCCGGAACTCGTCGCCCAGGAATTGCTGGATGATCTGCATAGCATCATCCCATGCGACCCGGATCATCTGCCCAGTGAAATCGAACTGATCGAGGCCTTCCGCCAGCGCCATCCGAAACTAACTCAGGTGGCCTGTTTTGACACGGCGTTTCACCGCACCATGCCGCGTGTCGCCAAACTGCTTCCGATCCCACGCCGCTACGACGCGAAGGGAGTGCAGCGCTACGGCTTCCACGGTTTGTCTTATGCCTATCTCGTGGAAGAGCTCGGGCGCCTGGGCGACCCGGCGGCGACCAGCGGTCGCGTAATCCTGGCGCATCTGGGCAACGGCGCAAGCATGGCGGCCGTGCGCGATGGCAAAAGCATCGACACCAGCATGAGTTTCACTCCGACGTCCGGCTTGGTAATGAGCACCCGGTCTGGAGATTTGGATCCCAGCTTGGCGCCGTATCTGGCGCGAACCGAAAAGATGACCGCGGAGCAGTTTTACAAAATGGTCAATCACGAGTCCGGGCTGCTCGGTGTCTCCCAGATCAGTTCCGATATGCGAGACTTGCTCGCGCACGAAGCCAACGATATTCGAGCGTCGGAAGCCGTGGCGCTGTTCTGCTATCAGGCGAAAAAATGGATCGGCTGTTTCGCCGCCGCGCTCGGTGGCTTGGATACGTTCGTGTTCGCGGGAGGTATCGGCGAAAATGCGCCTTGCATCCGCGCGCGCATCTGCGATGGACTGGGCTTCCTCGGCATCGAGATCGAAGAAAAGCGAAACGCGGCAAGTGCGGGCGTGATTTCCACCGATGCCAGCCGGGTCACGGTTCGCGTCATTCGAACGGACGAAGATCTGATGATTGCGCGGTCCGTCAGCCGCATTCTCCAAACCGACACGGTGAACAAAGGACTAATACATGAAAACCAACACACTCACGCCTGAACTCCTCGACAAGAAACCCGCCGCGGTGAACGACACGGAGCTAACCGCGAAAACCAACACGCTTAGTCCGGAACTGCTCCAGAAGATCAACGCCTATTGGCGCGCCGCCAACTATGTGTCGGTCGGCCAGATTTATCTGTATGACAACCCGCTGCTCAAGGAGCCGCTGAAGCTGTCGCACGTCAAACCCTTGGTGGTCGGGCATTGGGGCACGACGCCGGGTCAGAACTTCATCTACGTGCATCTGAACCGGGTGATCAAGAAGTATGACCTGAACATGTTTTACATCGCCGGTCCCGGGCACGGTGGACCGGCGATTGTCGGCAACGTTTACCTGGAAGGTACCTGGACCGACATTTACCCGAACGTCACCCAGGACGAAGCCGGCCTGAAGGAGCTGTTCAAGCAGTTCTCGTTTCCCGGCGG
>PKZC01000228.1 GCA_003132905.1 Bryobacterales bacterium
GGCGACACGCTGGTGGTGGAAAGCTTCGGATTCAACGACCGGTCGTGGCTAGATACCAGCGGCCATCCTCACACTGAAGCGCTGAGAATGACCGAGCGATACCGGCGGCGGGACTTCGGTCACCTGGATCTTGAAGTGACGCTCCAGGATCCCGCTGTGTACTCGCGGCCTTGGACTGTGGCGGTACAAGCGGAACTGGCAGCCGACACCGAACTGCTGGAATACGTCTGCAACGAGAATACCCGCGACCTGGAGCATTGGGTGGGCAAGGCGTCCGATGAAACCAAGTCCGAAGTGAAGGTCGCCCCCGAGATTCTGGCGAAATATGTTGGCACTTACGTAGAGCAGCCGAAACTGTGGCGAGTTGTGCCACGGGTTGTCGTCATCACTACGTCCGATGGTGTACTGTTCGGCAACATGGATGGAAGAGGCAACGAGCGGCAATTCGCGCGCTCTGAAACCAGTTTTTCCGGCTTCGCAGGACTGGCGATTGTTTTCGTCAAGAATAGCCAGGGCGAGGTGACGGATCTTTTAGTTCAGCACGTATCGGGCGACTACCGGTTCGCCAAGCAAAGGTAGCCCTATGAAATTCCGCATCATTCTTTTTGCGATTCTCGTGCTTTTTGCGATTCTCGTGTCCGTTGCTCCGTTAGGGGCGCAGTGGCTGAACTATCCCACGCCGGGGGTTCCGCGCACCGCCGATGGGAAGGTGAATCTCTCCGCACCCACGCCNNCGCCCGACGGCAAGCCCGATCTATCGGGAGTGTGGGAGAGCAGCCCTCAATACTTCAACGACCTGGCGAGAGATCTGAAGCCAGGTGAACTTTTGATGCTGCAGTCGGCGAAAGACCTGCAGGCCGAGCGTGAAGCACGCGATCACCGGGACGATCCGATGAACCGATGCATGCCGCCCGGCGTCCCTCGCATCAATATGACGACGGCGAATGGGCCTCATCCACTTAAAATAGTGCAGACTCCAAACCTGATTGTGCTGCTCTATGAGACTTCGGCAAATTCAACGTTCCGCCAGGTGTTTATGGATGGCCGCACTTTTCCAAAAGAGCCGAATCCGACTTGGTTGGGCTATTCGATTGGACGTTGGGACGGTAACACCTTGGTGGTGGACACGGTCGGCTTCAATGGCCGTGAGTGGGTGGATACCGCCAAAGGCCATCCGCAAACCGAGAAGGCACATGTCACCGAGCGCTTCAACCGGCTCGACGTCGGGCATATGCAAATCGATATCACCATCGACGACCCTGGCGCTTACGAAAAACCTTGGCAGGCCCACGTGCCTTTCCATCTGCTGGCCGATACCGATCTGATTGAGACGTACTGCGAAAATGAGAAGGATCACGTACACGAGTACTCGAAAGAGAAATAGAGCACACCTTCCAAGGAGACCTGAGTGAACAAGCTGATCCTACTACTGCCCTTATTGACTGCCTCCGCTTTTGCGCAACCGGCGGCCCCGGACCAATCCAATCCGCTGTCAACGTGGCTGCGCGATGCCTACACCCGGAATCGCAGCACCATCGTGCGAACAGCCGAGAAAATGCCGGAAGAGAATTATTCCATGCGCCCTGGCACGCAGCCGGAAGTGCGCACCTTCGGCCAGCAGGTGACGCACGTGGCCACGTTCAACTTCCTGTGGTGTTCGCAGTCCAAGGGTGAAAAGAATCCCAGCCCGGGAAACCTCGATAAGCTGACGTCGAAAGCTGAAATCATGAAGGTGTTGAACGATGCGTTCACTTATTGCGACGGCGCCTACAGCGCGCTTACCGATGCCTCGGGCGCACAGATGATCGATATCACCCAGGAGAGCGGCCGCCAGACGCGCAGTCTGCGCTTTGGTCTGTTGACTTTGAATTACGCCCACAACAACGAGATCTATGGAAGCATGGTGGCGTATTTACGAATGAAAGATATCGTTCCGCCCGCTTCCGAACCTCGTCCGCAGCAAAAGAAGTAGCGCCGTCGAGCGCGGCTAGTGCTTCCCGAGAAAAGCTAAAACCGCGCGATTGAAAACCTCCGGCTGTTCCCAGTAGGTGGAGTGGCCGGCTTCAGGGACAATCAGAACTTCGGAGCCTTTGATCCGCGCCGCGAAAAGCTGGAGCACTGGTGGCGGCGCATAGAGATCGGCACCGCCGGTGATCAGAAGAGTGGGCGTCCGGATGGATTCGAGCATGGCGAAAGTCATGTGATTCCGCATGGGCTGTGCCTGCGCCGGCGGACCTGGTGGCCGGCTGATTTTCTCCAAGGCCATCCAACGCTCGGTTCCCTCGGCATTCCCCGCCCTGTATGACGGACCCAATTCGCGAAACTCCGGCGGTAGCGTATTAAATTGCGGCGGACGAATACGCAAACCTAATTGGATAAAGTCGGGGTCTTGCATGCCCCCAATGGAGTTCGCAAACACCAGGCTGCGCAAACGCTTCGGGTACGACAAGGCGAAATCGAGCGCGACGAAGGCTCCCGCTGCGGTACCTACGACGTGGACGCGGTCGAGCTTCAGTTGGTCGAGCAAGGCCAGAAGATCATCGGCGGCAGTGCCAGGCTGCGATTCGGAGGCATTGATCTCGGTACGGCCCCAGCCTCGGCGGTCAAAAGCGATCACGCGATAACCGGCTGCGGCAAACGCGGGAATCTGATAGTCCCACACCCGGCTGCTGCCCGTGGCCGCGTGCAACAGAACCACCGGCACTCCGCTGCCGCCGGTATCCCGGTAAAAAATCCGCGCGCCGGGAACGTTTAGATACTCTTCATGCACGGCCGGTTCCGCGGAAGACGGCGTTTGTCCCAGCAACGTCGCGATGGGAAATGCGCTCAGCCCGAGAGCGGCCCACGTTGCGAGTCTCAAAATGGATAACGCGCCGGACGACCGCTCACCGTAACCCACTGCCACTCGGTGAACTCGTCCATATTGGTTGTGCTGCCGAAGCGAGCGCCGTTCCCGGACTGGCCCATGCCGCCCATTGGAATGCCCGGATGATCGGCGATGGTTTGATCGTTCACGTGGACCATGCCCGCTTTCAGCCTGCGCGCCACTCGCATGCCGCGTTCCACCGAGCCGGTTTGCACCGCTGCCGCCAGACCATAGCCGGTGCTGTTGGCCAACTCAATGGCGTGGTCGTCGTCTTCGGCGATCGTCACTGGCGCAACCGGTCCAAAGATCTCTTCTTGAAACGCGCGAGTTCCAGATGCGACGTCGCCGAGGACGGTTGGCTTATAAAAGAGTCCATCGTGCGTGCCGCCTGTGACTAAGTTCGCGCCGGCGGCCACCGAGTCCGTCACAATGCCATGCACTCGATTGAGTTGCTTTTCATTAATGAGAGGACCAATGGCTACATCTTTGCGGAACGGATCGCCTACCGGCAGCGCTGCCGCCCGTGCCGCTAACTTTTGTAAGTATGCAGCGGCGACACTACGCAGAACGATGTGGCGGCTGGTGGCCATACAGACTTGGCCCTGATGAAGGAACGATCCCCAGGCACCCGCGGAACTGGCCGCATCCAAATCTNNAGCACCAGCATGGGACTGTTGCCGCCGAGTTCGAGCGATACCTTCTTGAGATTGCGCCCGGCCAGTTCGCCTACGCGACGCCCCACGGCGCTGGAACCTGTGAACGTCACCAACCGCACAGCAGGAGCAGTGACGAGCGCTTCGCCGACATCGGCGCCGCCAGGAAGAACGGATAATAAGCCTGCCGGCAATCCTGCTTCTTCAAACACGCGCGCTAACAAAAATCCGCCACAGACCGGAGTTTGCGGGTCGGGCTTGAGCACCACCGCATTTCCGAGCGCGAGCGCCGGAGCAACCGAACGCATGGAGAGCACCAGCGGAACATTCCAGGGCGTGATAACGCTGACCACTCCCACTGGAACGCGGCGAGCCATGCTCAACCGGTCGAGGTCGGCCGAAGGGAGAATCTCGCCGATGGGCCGCGTCAGCAGCGCCGCCGAATGATACAGCTCTCCCGTGGCCATCGCGATTTCATAGCCGGCCTTAGCACCCACGCCGCCGGTTTCGCGGATGATCCAGCTCATGATTTCCTGCGAATTGTCTTCGATTAATCGCGCCGCCTGGCGCAGAATACGAGCTCGATCGTCAGGTGGAGTGTCGGCCCATTTCGGCTGCGCCTTAGCCGCTTGCTCGGTCAGCTCCACGGCGAGTTCGGGAGTGCCCGCGCCCGCAACGCCGAGCTCAATGCCGGTGGCAGGCTCACGAACAGGGATGGTCAGCGGCGCGAGCTTCCATGAGCCGTCGAAGTAGCACTTGTCCCAAACCGCGGGATCGAGCAATTTATCAGTGATGGTTGCTTGCATTTCGGAGTATCTCGCTAAGGTTGGGACTGACGCACGAAGGCGTCAGCCCCGGGATAGTTGTCAGAGTTTCACGACCACGGTTTTCACTTCGGTGTATTGCTGCAAACCGTACTCGCCCAGCTCGCGGCCAATTCCGGATTGCTTGAAACCGCCGAACGGAGCAGCCGTGTCGAGAACGTTGTAGCAGTTCACCCATACGGTGCCGGAGCGAACGTTATTGGCGATGGCCAGCGCTTTGCCGATATCCTTCGTCCATACACCCGCGGCCAATCCATAGGTGGTTTTATTGGCGCGGTCGATCACTTCGTCCAGATTCTTGAAGCGCATGATGCTCATCACGGGCCCAAAGATTTCTTCACGGGCGATCTTCATAGTGTCCTGAACATCGGAGAAAATGGTCGGCTCGACAAAGTACCCTTTATCGCCCACCCGTTCTCCGCCGCAATTGAGTTTCGCACCTTCACTTTGACCGGACTCGATGTAGCTCAATACTCGTTCAAGCTGCGTTTTATCAACCTGCGGACCTTGCTCGGTGCCGGCATCGAACGGGTCGCCTACGGTCCGCTTTTTCGCGCGAGCCGTGCTCTGTTCCACGAACTGATCGTAGACTTTATCTTCCACGAACACGCGCGATCCAGCGCAGCAGACCTGACCCTGATTGAAGAACAGCCCCATGTGCGAGCCCTCGATGGCCTCGTCCATATTGGCGTCGGCGAAGACGATGTTGGGGCTCTTGCCGCCGAGTTCCAGCGAGACGCGCTTCAAATTGGACTTTCCAGCAGCTTGCATTATGAGATGCCCCACTTCGGTGGAACCGGTGAAGGCGATTTTATCGACGTCCATGTGGTTGGCAATGGCCGCGCCAGCGGTCTCGCCAAAGCCTGGAAGAATATTCACCACGCCTTCCGGGAAACCGGCTTCGAGAATCAATTCGCCGATGCGCAGCGCCGACAGCGGGGTTTGCTCGGCTGGTTTCAGAACAATAGTATTGCCGGTGGCCAGCGCGGGCGCGAGCTTCCACGCTTGCATCAGCATGGGAAAATTCCAGGGAATAATCTGGCCGCAAACGCCGATCGATTCGTGCCTGGTGTAGCAGAAGAAGGGGCCTTCGATAGGTATGGTCTTGCCCATCACCTTATCGGCCCAGCCGGCGAAATAACGGTAGCAGCCGATGGTTGCCGCGACGTCGACGGCTCTCGCCATAGCAAGCGGTTTGCCGTTGTCGAGCGACTCAAGCCGCGCCAGTTCATCGGCGTTCTTTTCGATAAGATCGGCCAGCCGGTTGATGATACGAGCTCTCTCAGGACCAGAGAACTTGCGCCAGGGACCGTGGTCATACGCCGCGCGCGCCGCTTTCACCGCGATATCCACATCCGCGGCGTCGGCTTCAGCCACCTGGCAGATTTCTTCCCCAGTGGTGGGGTTGACGGTGGCGAACGTCTTGCCGGATTGGCTGTTGACCCAGCGGTTGTTGATCAGAAGTTTAGTCGCCGACACTGCGACTTGATTTTTCGACGGAGAGGACAATACAGATGCCATGCGTGTGCTCCTTTTGATGGCCGGTCACTGCAATTCTCAAGATGGCAGTGTCCGCTCGAATTGACGATATCATGTTTGGCCCGGCGCAAAAACCGTGGCCTTGGCATCGGGTGCGCGACATGGAAAT
>PKZC01000239.1 GCA_003132905.1 Bryobacterales bacterium
GATTGCTTTTTCCAAGTTTGCGTTTTTGCATTGTTTCTCCGTGAATCGTTTCTCATCATCTCCAGGTTAGAATCAATCGGTCTGGAAGAGGTATCTTGATCCTTCCGATTTATTGATGCGAAAGCGCCAGCCAATTCAACCGGGACTCCTCGAGAGCCCGGCGCTCCGTCTTTGGAGTCGATCCATAGCCGGTAAAACAGTACCGGATCGTTCGTGCAGGGACCGGGGTGACGGACCTACACGGATTGGTCAGGCTTCTGAGTGCGGCGAGTTAGGAAGTGATTTAGAATGAGAAAGGCTTTCAATCCGGGCGCGTAGCTCAGTTGGTTAGAGCGCCTGCTTCACACGCAGGAGGTCGCAGGTTCGAGTCCTGCCGCGCCCACCATTCAAATGAGCCACNNCGAGTCCTGCCGCGCCCACCATAGAATCAATAGTTTAGAGCCGCGAGATCAGAAAACAGCCCTTCCATTTGCCCTTCCCCCCCGCGTGAAAGCGATGCTGACACGGCGCCCGGACACGCAACTGTTGGTGATAGAATACCGCAATGTGATTTCCGATCCGCTCGTCACTGCTGAGAGAATGAACAAGTTTCTGAGCGGTGGACTTGACACCAGCGAAGATGGCGGCCGCGATCGACCCCGGTCTCCATCGGAACGGCGCGGTTATTTCGAGTTAGACGTTGGCCCAGGGATTTCGCTCCGACCACAAACAGACTCCAAGACAGGTAGCGACCGAGTGATCACTGGGCCGCCACGGGCGCCGGCACGAGAGTGACTATTCGGATCTCGGATGTAAAAATTGGATGAATGACCGATAGGTGAAGAGCTGACCCTGTGCCGCGTCGAGGAGATCGGCCGAGCGCTGGCCTCGGCAAGACGGACTTTCTGGGCGAGAAACTGTGCGGCTCACGATTCTTCTCACACACCTTTCGGATCTGTACCGTTCTCACACTTGCAGTGGAGTGGAAGAGAAAGAAGTCTTTCCCGTTGCGCAAGAGGAGCTATCTGATTCTGCCAAGCAGATCATCGGGCGCCGGATGGCATCGCGCTGCGGCGTGGCCTACATCCCCGAAGAGCAAGGCTAACTCCGCGAGCGCCATTCTAAGACTACCTTGGCAACGGATGCGCGGGGGATGTTTACAGCGCCGGTCCGTCATCATCTAGAAGTAGCCTTGATGGCACAGGTATTCCGAGCTGCGGCTCGCGAAGGAACAAGAGACCGCGCAGGAAAGATGCGCCAGGCCCGCGAGTCTTCCATCCCGTCGCTCTCAGAAGTGAGCGCGAGGCTAAAAGCTGTACAACACCGCGAGATTGGCTTGATCCCCTCGTTCATCAGCGAATAGCTGGTTGCGGAAGTCAGTCAAGAATCTGCGGAACTCCCAGGCGAATGTCACGCTGGAGGTTAACTTGTACATCAAATTTCCCATGTACGTCTGATTACGGTCCCGATTGCCCACGGGCAGTTCTGATGCTTCGGGTTGATCGATTCCATAAGCCAAATTTACCTGCCATTTAGGATTGATGTTGAACTGAGCTTGCGCCCACCCGCCCCGGCTCAATACCCCGTGCTCCCCGCGCGTACCAACAGCACCGACCGATTCTCCCGAGGCGACGCTAAAGATGCCGAGCGCCCGTCCTTCATACGCTTCACCGGTCAGCGCAAAATACTTGGTGAAGGGCAACGACCAATCTAACGCGACACCCCAAGAATCCACCGGCCGAACCACGTTGAGCGAAGCGATGGTCCCGACGTCTTCTCCGCGACCGTAGTGTCCGCTCACTCCAACCGAGAAATCACGCCCATTCATCGTATTGGTAAAACCTAGGCGTGTATCCAGCCCGGGCATGCGCCCTCGCTCGCCGATTCCAGGGCTGCGCGTCGTAAGAAACTGCGTGGTCTGATAGTCCCCCATGTCGGGGTCCGTTGCCGCAATCTGCCATTGGAGCTTAGCCGCATCGCTCATGGCATGCCGGATCTCCGCACGAATCTGCGGCGATCGAATCCAGGGATTGCCGGAGGCCGACATTGATGGGATGGCATATTCGGCAAGCGAGGTTGGATTCAACGGCGCGAAAACAGACCAATCCTGTCCCGCCACCAGGGAAAAGTTCTTCCAATCAAGCCGACCCAGCGCGAGCCGCAAACGTGGGAGGTCCATGTTGATCCCGTTGCCTAGCGCCGCTTTACCCCCAAAGAAATCCACCTCCACTTGACCACTGATCGCTGCGCCGCCAACCTCCGGTCCCTGATAGCGTAATCCTAGCCGGCTTTGGCGGGCGGTCATCCCAAAGCTCTTGTCGTTCGGGAATGGGTCGGAGCCTTGCTTCCCCGCGAACAGCGGCACGTCCTCGATGTTGTTGAGTGATGTGTCGAAAAAGGAGTTCAACAGGATATTCCCGTAGACTGTCACCGGAAATCTGCTCTGCGAGGTCACCGGCGGCGCTGCGGTTGCGGTCTCGCGTCCATTTGGCGGAGCTTGTGGCTCCGCACTTGCGTTGGCTATAGGCGGCGGAGTGTAGACTGCGGGAACCACACTGGCCGATTCCGTTTGGACCTGATTCGTGGAGTTCATCTGAAGTCTGGCAACCTCAACGGATGTCAGCACGCCTTTCGCCTCAAGCAGCGAAGCCAGCAGGCGGACGCGTTCTTGGCCCGGGGAGGATTCTACCGCGGTGAGTTCAGAGCTTGTGATGACGCCCTTGTCGCGGAGAATCCTAGCAAGTTCGCCAACAGAATCCTGAGCAAACACCGGCCTCCAAGGAACGGCAAACAGTAACACGGCACACATAATTGTCTTCATCTGGAGCCCTCTCTTTCCTCCATAGATTGACATAGATGTAGTGAAATGTTAATCGGTCTGTAAGATTTGTGTGAGCAGCGTGACTGAAGACGGCTGACAACGATATCTACTGGCCAACGCGCTTGCCGGGAAGAATCCTCCCGCTAGTTTCGCCGCAGCTTTCACCAAGCGGCACCATTTTCGAATGGTTTGACAAGGATGTCGGCTTAGAGTCCCTGTGCTTCGCGTCGCGGTCCTCACCGGGACCGAAAGAAGCAATCACGACATCTTCGCGAAGCGCTGCGCTTCCTTTTCTATCGGCTCAACAGTTGTTCGCCAAAACTGGCGGCCGTTGGTGCAAATGGTTCGGCAGCACGCTGGTGCGTTCCTCTGCACGAGTTCGAGGAAACATGATGGAGTTCACACCGAGAAATCCTCGCCGCCTCGCTTTTCGAGCTTCCGCCAACCTCGCTGGCAATTCGGGATGTGCCACTTAATGGTTGGAAATGGTTTTGGGAACGATGTCTCGCCGCCGGTCAGTAAGTTTGGAGACATTATCCCAGTCGTGTTGGCGCTTGTGATCGCCATGAGGAATGGCTTTTCCGTCACTTGGCTTGTTCGGCGGGTTCACGGTTGCGTTCCAAGAACTTGGAGCTGGACCATATTGCGGGCGCAGATTATTTGACTGTTCCCATAACGGGAAGCGGGCGAATTGGGAGTCCGCATTTTGCAAGGGGGGGTGGTCAAGCCGGTCATGGATTTTCACCGTCAACACACTCGATGTCCGGGTCCTTCGACCTCGCACTCGGGCGCTACGTGGTGCGCGTCGTGGTAAGGGAGCGCGACAAACCAGCCGCATCGGTCATATATACTGTGCAGCAGGCAAAGCCATTGCAGGGAGGGCAGCTATGAAGTTGCGTACCATTGCCTCCATGGTTTTCGTGTCGACGTTTCTTCGGGCGGGCGACTCCGCACAATCTGACCTCCGACTGATGGACCTCAATGTCGTTGCATTGGACGACCACGGTCGACCCGTTACCGATCTCACCGCGGACGATTTTCAGATTAGCGATGCCGGAAGGCCACAAAAAATCTCATTCTTTCGCCGAAATGGTGAAAGCAGCAACCAGAACAAGGCTCGCGCCTCCGGTCCCAACCAGTTCTCGAACCGCGCCGGAGGCGATGCTCGGAACGCCACGGTCATTCTATTCGACCTGCTGAACCTGGGGTATGGGGCTCGCGCTTTCGCCGCAAATGAGATTGTGCGTAATCTCGGCGGCCTCGAGTCGGCTGACTCCCTGTACCTCTATCTGTTGTCGGTCAACGGCAAGTTTTTCCAGGTTCACGGCATCTCGCTGGGCGAAGTGCCTACTCCCCAGTCGCCAGGAATGCCTTGGACCCAGCAAATCAAGCCGCTCATGGACTCGGCCCTCCGAGCCGTTAGGGGCTTTCGTTCGCCTGACATTGATGTCTTTGTCCGGATCCAATTGACCTTCGCGGCTCTGGAGGCCTTGGGGGAACAATTGTCGGCGGTTCCAGGCCGGAAGATTATCGTTTGGGTCACCGATGGCATCCCGGTCGCGCTAGGTGAGAATCGGTCCGACACTGGATTTCCGATTGATTTCACGCCCCAGATACGCCAGTTGAGTGAAGTGCTGGAACGCTCCGATATCGCGCTTTACCCGGTCCGCCAAATCATGTTAGGTAGGTCGGACAATATCGGAGCTGAATCGGGAGGTGCCGGAGCCACCGGCGGCGCCGGATTGAACGGGGTGTGACTTCGGCCGCAGCCGGGCATAGGGCCGAGAGAANNCATCGCCACTCTGAATCTATTCGCCGACCTTACGGGAGGACGACGTAGCACCGATAAGGACATCGGCGGCGTGGTACAGCTGGCGATGAACGATCTGAAGTTTTACTATCAGATCGGCTATGACGTGCCTCCCAACTACTGGGACAACAAATTTCACAAATTGCGAGTGACCTCGAAGAGAAAAGGACTGCGTATCCAAGCTAAGACGGGCTACTACGCCTGGAAGGCGGCGGCCGGGAGCCATACGCGGTCGGCTTTTACGGCGATCGCAGCAACCCCTTTCGACGCCGAAGAAATCGGACTGCGGGCTACTGTTTCCGCTGATGCGGAGGAGGGCGGTACAGAGCTCGTCAACCTTCGGATCGAAGCCCGAGACATCGCCTTGGCTCAGGAAGGAGACAGCTACACAGCTCACCTACGGATCATGTCGGTCGGCTACCTGCCCAACGGCTTGATACAATCCGGTCCCGTGACCCCTCTGGACATCGAATACACAACCGCCGAACGCGACCAGGCACTTCAGGACGGAATCAGTTTCGCCGAGAAGCTGAACGCCAGCCATGGTGAGACCAGGTTCCGTGTGATGGTCTTTGACCGCGGCTCGAATGCGGTCGGTTCGATCACCATCCCGGCCACCGCATTTCGGCAGGTTCAGCGCTGAATCCAGCTGCCGGGCCGCAATGTTCAATCTTCATTCCTTAAAAGCACGGGTCTTCCATACCGTTCTGCGGACCGTACCTCAAAAATATCCTGCTGAACCGACAAGCGTTAGGGCTCCGCGTTTCATGCGGCTTCGCTAGGCATTCTACACCATACGGCTGAGGCCCTCCAGCGATTCGGAAACGGTTGATAAAGTGGGGAGAGGATTTTGCGCGTCAGTAACAGCCGCAACCGGGCGGGAATCGCATCGCGGCTGGCGCTGAAGTGCTCACTGACGCCGAGGTGTTTACCACTGCCCAACCAAAATCGCCCAGCCACAAACGTGTTTTTGGTACCTAAATTGAATTTTCTTACAAAAATATTATGTGTATATTCAAGGAGTTAGGGAATATGGCCTGTTTCACACGCAGGAGGTCACAGGTTCGAGTCCTGTCGCGCCCACCACGGCTCTACCCATTAATGGGGGCAGCCAGCCTCTGACCGACCTCAAGAACACATTGTCCTAACTCGCAATCTGTAATTTTGGAAGTTCCGAAAGCCGTAGGCTTGGCGCTGGAGCTTCCATCTTGGTGTGAAGCCTTCGGTGATTGTGCAATGCTTTTTCAGCAACAAGTAACGGAGGTGTCTCCCTGGAAATGTGCAGAAAGCCGGGTGCCGCTCACAGGCCCGCAGTCGAGGTTTCAGGCGTGGAAGCGGCTGACCGTCACCCGCAGCGCTTCGGCCCCAGTAGAAAGCTTCGCGGCGCTGCTGCGGACGTTATCGCTGCCGCTGGCCATTTCTCCAGCCGCATGATCCACGTCGACGATGTCTCTTGCAATCTCGCGTGAGGCCTGCGATGTCTCCGACACCTGCCCGTTGGAGGCGGATACGCCCGCCGCAGCCTCGGCTATATTCCTCGCGATATCTTTCGTCGCAGTCGCCTGCTCTTCGATAGCAGCGGCTATCGAAGCTACAATTTCACTTACCTCCTGGATCACCTGTGAGACCTTCCCGCTTTCCTTGATCCCGGCCGCCCTGGCGGACTGCTCGGCGGCAATCCGGTGCCCGAGTACAAGACCGTCAATGGCCCGACGGCTCGGGGAGGTTCGATGGCCAACCAGGGCCGGTGGGGAGCCAGTAACTCCCCTGCGAGCTCATGGCTACTTCACTTCGAGGATCTTGACACCTTCGGCAGGTGCATCGGCAGCTATATATCCGATCGCGCCTTTGGTTTTCGCGACATAGCTAACTACTTCCGTATCTGCACCCAGCGTCTTGGGCATGGCGGCCTTGCCTGTGAACACCAGGCTGCGGTAGTAGGTCTCGAGCGCTGAATCGGTCTTGCCGAGGTAATCCTTCAGGAATGCTTCGTGAACCGCGCCGCCCTTTTCCAGTACCGGCACCACGTGGCTGCCGTCGCTGAGCGAAGACTTCGTCTCGAGGAACACGCCTTTGAGTTCGTCCGGGGTGATGGATGTCGCGGCAACGGTTTCATTGGCGATGATTTTGACGTCGGCGGCAGACGCGACAGCGCTGCAGATTCCAACGGCAATCGCAACAAGCAAGATCTGTGGATGTTTCATCGTATGTGCTCCTTGGGTATGAGTTTCTGTCTAAAAGTTAAAGCCGGTGCGGACGAGGATCATGTTGGTCTTTGGCTTGATGCCACTGGGGTTAGCCGCCTCGTAGAAACCGTCCGGATAAAAGGTCCCAGCCCAACCATCCATGAAATGACCTTCTACTTTTACGTTCCAATACCTGGTCAGGTCGACGCGCGCTGTCACTACTTTGTCGTAAAGGTGCCGGCTCGGGTCACTCTGGTTCGGGGCTTCCACCTGGCCAGGGACAGTGCTCGTCCAGTTGTCGCTGAAGCGGGAATAGTAACTTCCCAGCTCGAGCTTCTTCGCCACTCGGTACGAACCCGCAACGTACCAAGTGCGCACGTCGGTCTTTACCTCTGCGGTCCCATTGAAGACCTCCTGATCGCGCCAATACCGCCGGTATTCGGTGTCCACTTTCAGGTTGCCGATGGTGTATTGTCCATACACCTGGTTGGTCTGATCCTTGTTTGACTTTTCCAAATAAGGCGTGATGCCGACGAACGATGGGCCGTGGGTTACGGACAGTTCCACCGTCCCCGTCCCGGTGATCTCTTCGTCCATATGCGACGCGCCGATCAAAAGGCCTTTGAGCGGAGTTCTCCATCGCAAATCCTGACCCACTACCAATCCCCCGTAACTCTGAATCGAGATCCCAAACGTGCGCAAAAGATACGGATATCCACCGTACAGACTGTCCTGCCGCTGCCCTGCGTAGGCCGTATAGGATATGTTGCCCCAGCGGTTCAGCGGGATTTCCCCATAGAGATCGCCGCCTTCATGCGCGATGGTGGAGCTGCGCATGTCGAGCGGGTACATCGACTGGGGGAGCAACGCGAAAGTCTGTAGAAATGTCAGATCCTGCGTATCGTTGTAAAGGCCCATGACGGTCTTGACCTTGCCGCCGCGAATCCCAAGCCAATCCTTGAATCTGTAGTCGGCGACCGCCCAGTCAAGCGTAGGATGCCATTTGCCAAGCTGGCCCACGTTGCTGTCGTAAACCTGCGCGCCGATGCGGAACTTGTCGGTAAGCTGGGTGGAGATATTGACCCCGCCATCCGTCATGGCGAAGCTGCCCTGACTGGTGTTCATCGTCAGGTAGTTGTTGTCGTTGGAGTACGCAAACCCCTCTGTTGCGAAGCTGTGGATTTGAACATCCCGGTCGAGTAGCTTGAAATCGAACTGCGCGTTCAGAAGGCCGGGCGCCAGTGACAAGGCCGTGGCCAAGAGTATTGTCTCTATTTTCATGGTTCCCCTTTTATGTTTTTCCGTCGAGGTTTCAGGCGTGGAAGCGGCTGACCGTCACCCGCAGGGCTTCGGCCACACTAGAAAGCTTCGCGGCGCTGCTGCGGACGTTATCGCTGCCGCTGGCCATTTCTCCAGCCGCATGATCCACGTCGACGATGTCTCTTGCAATCTCGCGTGAGGCCTGCGATGTCTCCGACACCTGCCCGTTGGAGGCGGATACGCCCGCCGCAGCCTCGGCTATATTCCTCGCGATATCTTTCGTCGCAGTCGCCTGCTCTTCGATGGCAGCGGCTATCGAAGCTACAATTTCACTTACCTCCTGGATCACCTGTGAGACCTTCGCGATTTCCTTGATCCCGGCCGCCGTCGTGGACTGTACGGCGGCAATCCGTCCCTTGATATCTTCGGTGGCGCCAGCTGTCTGGCGGGCCAGCGTCTTGATTTCGGTCGCGACCACGGCGAATCCTTTTCCGGCCGATCCGGCGCGTGCCGCTTCAATGGTCGCGTTGAGCGCCAGCAGATTCGTCTGCGACGAGATTTCGGTAATGGTTTCGGTCACTTTCCCGATCTGGCTGGCGGCCAGACCAAGCTGATTGATCTGCTCGGTGATTTGGAGGGCCTGGCGCGTTGCCTCATCCGTGATCCGGCGGGCTTTTTCGGAGTTGTGAGCAATCTCGCCGATGGTAGACGTCATTTGCTCGGTGGCGGAGGCGACGTGACTGAGGTTCGCCGTGGTCTCCTCCATGCCGCTTGCAACGGACGTGATATTGCAGCTCATTTCCTCGGCAGCCGCCGAGACGGAGTGAACCTTGTCGGAGGCGCCGCGCGAACCGGACGCCATCTGCGCCGATGTGTTCATCAGTTCCGCGGAGGACGAGGAAACTACTTCGACTCCGCCGGAAATCTCCTGAATCATGCTTCGCAAAGCGACGATCATGCTCTGCTTGGCGCGAGCTAAAGTTCCGATCTCATCGCCCCGCGCCAGGAAGTCCGCAGACGTATCCTGCGACAGATCGCCCTGCGCGATCTCGCCCAGATGGGTTACCACCTTTCCCAGTGGAGTTGCGATACCCCGGTTCAGAACGCCTCCGCCCAGCATCGAAGCGATCCCCGCAAACAGACTGCCTCCGATGAGCACCATCCAGATGGTGCGCGAGCTGGCCTCTCGCTTCTTCTCGTTCTCCAAAACCAGTTGCTCCTGCCCCTTCGAAGCCTCTTTGGCCTTGGCGCGCAGGTTCCCCGACAGCACAGGCGACTTCCGAAACTCCTGACCCGCCTCCGCGAGCTTGCCAGTACTCAGGTCGGTACTCAGGCGCTCGTCGGAAGCGGCGCTTGCTTTTACAAGGTCCACCATGTCGGCGGCTTGCTGGATACTTTCCGGGGTATCCGCCCTGACTCGGAACTCCTCCAGTGATGCATTGCGGTTCTTTCGCATCTGCAGGATCTGGTCTTCGCTTTCTTTCGTTGCTTTTTCCCCGAGAAGCACGATTCCAACATTCTGGCCAACCGCTTGCCCGATCGCCGAAGTCTCTCCGGAGATCGATTCTGCGATTCGCGATTGGGTCAGGCGGTCGATGGAGTCCTTCGCCAGCCTTTCTTCCGTTCGAAGTCCCCACAGCGACAGAGCGCACAAGCCACCCAGAGTGATCAGGATTCCCCCGAGCATGAGGCTGATCTTCTTACCGATTTTTATGTTTGATATCGAGGGCATCGTTTTCTGTTCTCTTATGAAAGGTCTGCCGGCGACTGTATGGCTGCCAGCTTGCTCCCGTTCTCGTTCAAAAACCTTATCGGTCAAAACTCGCGTTGCACCAGCTGATATGAAAACGTGCTTAGCATTTTTCGTCACCGGCTGAGGAGTTGAATCTGACGCCGCATGTGGCACAGAACTACACCCATCGCGGCAGCGCCATCGACGCACGCACGACGCGCCGTCCCCGCTACGGCGTGAGCCAGCCGAAGCGCAAACGCGTGCAAGAAGTCTTCGGCTGGATGAAGACGGTGGCGCGCCTGCGCAAGACTTATCTGGTCCGAATGTGTAATCTGGCGGTGAAGCCCGCCAGTCGAATCCGCTCTAATGGCCGCATTTTGACACTCCACTTGGAGTGGCTGCACCGCCATGAGCCGGTCCGGCGCGGGAGATTACCACGACTCCCCAAAGCTCCTTTAGAGATTCATGGTTCGGTCGGCCCACGATAGACCCAGGGTCTGTCCCTGCACCGGAGTGTGCCCAGCGAACATCGAAGCCGGGCACTTTTCCGCTGTAGCTCTGGAATCGGCGCATGGAATNNTGAAGGAAGCGGGGCGATCGGCGCGCGACAGCCCGTTGAACCTCGGTTGTGTTTCTGATTTACTTGACGTCGAGCACCTTGGCGTCGCCGGTGGCGGTCGCCGACGCGATATAGCCAATAGCCCCTTTGGTCTTCTCTACAAAGGCCACGACGTCGGCGTCCGTCGCGAAGCTCTTGGGCATCGAAGCCTTGCCAGTGAAGACCAGGCTGCGAAAGTAAGTTGCAACGGCCGCATCGGTCTTGCCGACATACTCTTTGAGGAACGCTTCATGCGTAGCGCCCCCTTTTTCCCAAACCGGCTGGACATGCGTGCCATCGCTGAGCGTGCTCTTGGTCGCCAAGAAAACGTCTTTCAGATCGTTCGCCGAAATCTCGGTCACCATGATCTCTGGATTGGCGATCACTTTGAAATCCGCTGCGCTCGCCGTGGCCGCTCCGATAGCGAGCGCGGAAAGCAAGAAGTAATGTAGATGGTTCATAGATTTTTCTCCTTTGATTACACCGGGTCGTCTCAAATATGGAATCCCGCGCGCAGTACCCAGCAGATCCGTTTACCTCTGGAGTACCGGATCTCATCCGTGTCCGTCGTCCTCAGAAATTGAAGCCCGTCCGAATCATCAACATCGTGGTGTCGGGCTTCAGACCTTGCGGGTTGTTCTGGGTATAGAAGCCCGCCGGATAATCGGCCCCCGTGTAGCCATTCATAAAATGACCCTCCACCTTCACATTCCAGTAGGGCTTCGGGTCGAACCGCAACGTGACCACCTTGTCGTACAAATGATTGTCGGGAGGCGCAGCTGGAATCTGCGCGTTTGCAACTAAGTGAGAGTAATAGCCGCTTAGTTGGAACATTCTCGAGAGGCGGTAGGATGAAAGCGCGTACCAGCCTCGGGTGTCAGTGGCGACACTAAAAGCGTTGTTAAAAATCTCCTGATTGCGCCACCAGCGCCGGTATTCGGATTCAATCGTCAGATTACCGATACTATACTGGCCGTAGTATTGATCGGCCCAGTCGTTGATGGAGTGCTCCTGGTAGGGGGCGACCGAAGGCGGCCCACCGAACAGGACCCCAGGGTTGTATGTCCCTGTCCCGGTGATATTCTCATTCATGCGGGAGACTCCCACTAGCAGACCCTTTACCGGTGTGGTCCACTTTAGATCCCCACCAAATTGCAACCCGCCGTACTTGGTCATATCGATTCCCACGCCCTCCAACAAATAGATGTATCCGCCATAAAGGCTGTCCACCCGCATGCCGGCGAACCCGGTGTAGGCGAGACTGCCAAACCTCTTGAGCGACACGTGACCATAGACATCACCCCCGCGGTGCCGGATTAACGCATCGCGAAGGTCGGTGGGATAAATCGACTGCGGAAGCAGCGCATTGCTCTGCAAGAAGTCCATGTCCTGGGTATCGTTGTGCAGCCCGAACGTGGTCTTGACAATGCCGCCACGGATGCCGAACCAGTCTTTGAACTTGTAGTCGGCTACGGCCCAGTCCAGTTGGGGATGCCACTGGCCTAACTTGCCGATGTCGCGATCGTAAATTTGCGCGCCCACGCGAAAGTTGTCGCTAAGCTGTGTCGAGATGTTCGCCCCGATATCGGTGAACGAAAAACTGCCCTGACTGGTGTTCGTGGTCAGGTAGTTATTCTGGTCGGAGGCCATGAACCCTTGCGATCCGAAACTGTGGATCTGCACGGATTTGCCGTCGACGTCAAAGTTAAATTGCGCGTTTAGGAGCGGCGCAGCCAGCGCCGCCGCAAACAGAAGTGTAGTTGTAGTGCGAAACATTCCCTCTCCTCTAAGAAACTTTTTTTCACCAGTCGTCTTACGACGCTTGGATTTCATATCGGCCGTGCCGCCGCTTCTTTAGATAATTCCGTAGATGTAGTTTCCAAAGTGGATCACGTCGTGGGGTGTTAGTCATTATTTCGCGGGGTGACAGCCGCCTGCCTCTCAAAGGGGCTCTCGTAGCGAGCCAGTTTGACTATCCGGATTCCTGTTCGTTGGCCCTGCGGTTTCGCTTGGTCAGCGCCTCCCGCTTCATCTGGAACTTCCTCGGGGAATACTTCTTGAAGACTTTCGCGTCCCTCTGCCGAAGGAGTTGTGTGACCCATTCATCCGCAACGCCACCCGCGCTCGCGCGAGTAACATAGTGCGCTCTACGGGCGATGACGTTCTTTCCGGCCTATGCCAGCGTCAAGAACATCACGTGTACGCCGCTGATGAATCGAGAGCCAACAGCGGGTGGCAACAACTGGGTACGTTGACCGGTGCCATGAGCTCGCTCCTCGGACCAATAAGAGCTGCTATAGCCTAGCTTTAAACCGCTTGGCGAACTCCAAAGCTTTGCCCTTGCACTTTGCACCCTACGACAAACCAGTTACGTAGTACGTCTGGGGGCGCATAGGTACTTAAGTAATACAAATTTAAGGACGTTCAGGGGATGTGTGCTCGACGATCGCTCCGCTAAGCTAAAAACGCGTTGAGAACCGTAAAGCTATGACCAACCGTGAATATTCCGCATCCAAATCATTGATTTCAGGATTTCTACCCATCCTGGTCGCTACCATCTCCGCCTCTAGCCTGTTTGGGCAGGCCAATGTGTTGACATGGCACAACGATGCCGCTCGCACCGGACAGAATCTCCAGGAAACGATCCTTGCGCCTTCCAATGTAAACTCCACTAACTTCGGCCTATTATTCGCGCCACTGGCGACGGATGGCAAGGTGGATGCACAACCTTTATATGTGCCAGCGCTTGGCATCGCCGGGGGCACCCACAACGTGCTGTACGTGGCGACAGAAAACGACACGGTGTACGCCTTCGATGCCGATTCGGGAGCCCAGCTTTGGTCCCAGACGGTTCTGTTAGCCGGCGAAACTGCTTCCGACGATCGCGGTTGCAGCCAGGTAACCCCTCAGATCGGAATTACCTCTACGCCGGTGATCGATCTTTCCAGTGGGCCACACGGGACCATTTATCTGGTGGCCATGTCCAAGGATGGATCCGGCAATTATCACCAGCGGCTGCACGCTCTGGACATGTTTACGCACGCCGAGGAATTCGGCGGACCGATCGACATCCAGGCGACGTATCCCAGCACCGGACCTCAGAGTTCCGGCGGCGTGGTGACTTTCGATCCCAAACAGTACAAGGATCGGGCGGCCCTGCTGCTTTCCAAGGGCGTGATCTACACTTCCTGGGCTTCGCACTGCGACGCCGATCCCTACTCGGCTTGGATCATGGGATACAACGAATCGAATTTAGCGCAGGTCAGCGTGCTGAATCTGACGCCGAATGGCCAGAAGGGCTCGATCTGGCAAGCTGGCGCCGGTCCTGCGGCTGACGCGAGCGGCGACCTCTATTTTCTGATGGCTAACGGCACGTTCGACACTACTTTGAATGCCAATGGATTTCCATCGCAAGGCGATTACGGAAACGCCTTCATGAACCTTTCCACTAACGGCGGACTTGCTGTGGCGGACTATTTCACCATGGACAACACGGTTTCAGAATCCAATAGCGATGAAGACCTGGGTTCGGGCGGCGCCATGCTGCTGCCGGCGCTGAACGACGCGATGGGAAATCCCCATGAGCTGGCAGTGGGAGCAGGTAAAGATGGAAACGCCTATGTAGTGGACCGAAACAACATGGGCAAGTACAACGGAAGCAGCAACGCGGTGTATCAGCAGTTCGCCCTGGGCAGTTCCGTGTTTTCGAGCCCCGCCTGGTTCAACAATACGATGTACTACGGCCCGGTTGGCCAGCAGCTGCAGGCATTCCAATACTCGGGCGGATCGTTCGGTTTGACTTCCCAGACTTCCGTTCCGAATGGATTCGCTTATCCTGGCGCGACGCCTTCGATTTCAGCGAATGGCGCCACAAATGGAATTGTGTGGGCCGTCCAGACCGGCTCGCCAGCCGTCCTCTATGCTTTCGATGCCAGCAATCTTTCCGAGCTATATGACAGCACCCAAGCTGCAAACTCTCGGGACAGTTTCGGCACTGGAATCACCTTTGCGACGCCGACTGTGGCGAACGGGAAAGTTTATGTGGGAACGACCAACGGCATTGGGGTGTTCGGACTGCTCGGTTGCACGTACAGTATCGCTACCTCATTAACTTTGGATTCGAGCGCCAGTTCCGGCTCGGTGGCGGTGACTGCTAATCCCTCCAGTTGCACGTGGAGCGCGGTGAACAATTCGAACTTCGTTACGATCACCGGAGTGACTTCGGGCACTAACGGGGCGGTTTCTTTTAGCGTGCCTGCGAATCCCGGGCCGACTCGGACGGGGGTTTTGGTCATCGCGGGACAGGACTTCACGATTACGCAAGGCGGAGCTAATTCCCTGGCTCCCGCTCCTTCTAATCCCACGCCGGCCAATGGTGCGTCCGGAGTTGCCCTTAGTACGAACTTGAGTTGGAGCGCGACCTCGAATGCGAGTTCCTACGACGTCTATTTCGGCACGTCGCCAACGCCATCGTTGGTTGTTAACACGACCTCTACAAATTACACGCCAGGAACTCTGACCTCGGGCATTACTTATTACTGGATGGTGGTTGCGAAAAACTCGGCCGGCACCAGCAGCTCCCCGGTTTGGTCATTCACCACGTCGAACGGGAGAGTGGCAGCGGTATCGGTTACCCCCAACAGTGGAAGCGGAGCCAGTCATAGTTTTGCGTTGCAATATTCTGATACGGCAGGGGCTGGGAACCTAGCTTTTGTGTATGTCTGGTTTAACACCACCGTAACCGGTAGTGGGGGTAGCTCTTGCCTGCTGNNCTGCTGTCCTACCAACCGTCGACCAACCAGTTGAAGTTGCTCAACGATGGGGCGACGGGCTGGCTGGGGGCGACACTGGGGGCGGCCACCTCAATACAGAACAGCCAGTGCTCGGTGAATGCGGCTACGGCGACGGCTGTGCCCAGCGGCAACACGTTAACGCTGACACTACCGATGACGTTCCAGCCCGCCTACGCCGGAGCCAAGAACATCTATATGTACGACGCGGATGTATCGGGGTCCAACAGTGGATGGCAACAGCTGGGTGCCTGGACGGTATCGGCAGGTTCGGGCGTGCCGTCGACGGTCTCGGTGACGCCGAATTCGGGATCGGGAGCCAGTCAGAGTTTTGCGTTGCAATATTCGGATACGGCAGGGGCGGGGAACCTAGCTTTTGTGTATGTCTGGTTTAACACCACCGTAAGCGGTAATGGGAGTAGCTCTTGC
>PKZC01000233.1 GCA_003132905.1 Bryobacterales bacterium
GCATGTTTATCTGGGCGCACTCGGCTGGCAATAATCCGCTGGGCACCTATATCGGCCGGCCGGAACTGTACGGGCGCAACGGAGTGGGCGTAAAAGGAGTGATCTTCATGTCGCCGGCGCCGTTCGATATCGCTCCGCTCGAAGTGCCTGCGCCTCCGGCTGGATCAAACCCACTCGCGGCGTTGACTGATTCTGGAAAGACATGCGGCGTGAAGGGTGGAGCGTTCTCATCCTCTGGCGCGCTTCCGGGCCGTACCGAAGGACAGCCCGGTGGACCCGATACGCCGTTTGGCCCGCCTCAAGGAGCAGCGGGTGGACGTCCGGCAGGTGGACCACCGCCCGGATTAGGCGGACCTCCCGTGGATGCGGCGACGCGTTTAGCGCGATCGAGTCTTCCCGCGCTGAAGATGACGTCCGTCAAAATAATGCTGGCCAATGCCGAGTTGGATCCTGGCGCCGATCCGGCGGTCAACGGAGGGATTATGGCGTTTAACCAGATCCTCCACGATGAGCTGTGCAAACAAGGTCCCGATCAATGCCCCACCTTGCTCTACCTCAAAGGCGAAAGCCATATGTCGGAAGTGTTTTCGCTGGACACTCCCGACAAAACGGTCTCCGGCCCGATTCTGGCGTGGATCAAGAAGATCAAATAGCGTTCACGATGCCGGTCGAACAGAAGGTGAACCAACCTCCTGTTCGATCCTATTCGGCAACCCGCTAAGCCGGCTTGGGCTTGTTCTTACTGCCTTTGGGTCTTCCCCGCCGCTTTACTTCGGTGAGCCACTTGGGCGGCCGGCCCCGTCGTTTTCCCTGGCCAATTGTAAGGCGTTCCAACACGACGATGGCTTCCGAGATTTGGTCCCGCTCCATTCGAAGGTCGAGCAGCATTTTGTTGATGTCCATTTTCTCAGCGTACCTTGAGAGCCGAGTTGCTGTCATGGATCTTTTTGTGTTTCCGACTCGATCTCATTTATGCATGGCTTTGTCGATCTCCTGGCGCGCATGCGGGTCGATATCCAGATTGTGGCCTGACCGACAGGAGCGATAGAACGCCACGCTCAGCACGAATATGCCGACGGCAAGTATGGCGATGATTGTCGTCTTTGAGGCCTGCATACGCAGGCGTCGGCCTGGAACAATTATACGGGTCTGCGTTCCGGAGATGGTCCGGCTTGGAAGGGTCAGATCGAGCTCGGAATTACAGAAACTTACAATTTTGAACATTTTAGAAGCCCAAACCCCAACCCTGAATGGCTCTTTTGAGCTACGTCCCCAGCCATCGCTACTCAACCTGTAACGAACCGGAGTATGCTGTCGTTAGTAACTCTAGGACCATCTATCCAGGAATATGAAGCACGCCACGCCCACTGCGCTCGAAACGGCCCCGTCACTGGAACCGAACCCTTTGGAGCGCAACCCGCATGGGCCCACCGACCCTCGTGACAACCCTCCGCAGCGCCCTTCCGGCCGGGGATGGATTTGGTTGCTCGTGCTTCTTGTACTAGCGGCAATCGGTTATTGGCAGTGGCCCAAGCTCAAGACCTTTCTGCCCAGTGGCGCTCCAACCGGGCAGGGAACTGCGAAAGGGGGCGGAGGGCGGCGTGGCGCAGGCGGGGGCGCGGCGCAAGTGGTGGCAACCCGCGCGACCAGGGGCAATATTAAAGTCTTTGTCACCGGCTTAGGTGCTGTGACGCCCATCTATACGGTCACTGTAAAGAGCCGCGTGGACGGCCAGCTCATGAAGATTCAGTTTAAAGAGGGGCAGATTGTCCATCAGGGCGACCTGCTGCTCGAGATCGACCCGCGCCCTTACGAAGTGCAATTGGAGCAGGCCGAAGGGCAGTTAATTCACGATCAGGCTCTGCTGAAAAACGCCCATTTGGATCTGGACCGCTACAACACGCTGATGAAGCAGGATGCGATTCCGCAACAAACCCTGAATACCCAGGAAGCGCTGGTGACCCAGTATGAAGGCACTATCAAGACGGATCAATCGCAGATCGATAGCGCCAAGTTGAATCTGGTGTACTGCCACATCACGTCGCCGATCACGGGCCTGATCGGTTTGCGGCTGGTGGATCCGGGCAATATCGTGCATGCCTCCGATACCAATGGCCTGCTGGTGATCACGCAGCTCGATCCCATCAGCGTAATCTTCACCACCGCCGAAGATCAGCTTCCGCCCATTCTCGAAAAAAGGCGCGCCGGGCAGGAATTAACTGTCGAAGCGTGGGACCGCGAGCTGAAGAATAAGCTCGCCGACGGCAAGCTGGAGACAATCGATAATCAAATCGATCAGACCACTGGAACACTAAAGCTACGCGCCGTTTTCGCGAATTCGAACGGCAAGCTGTACCCCAGCCAATTCGTAAATGCGCGATTGCTGGTGGAACAAAAACAGAACGTGACATTGTTGGCGAATTCCGCCATCCAGCGCAACTCGCAGGGTACGTATGTTTGGCTGGTGAACCCGGACCAGACCGTGGAGGTGCGTCCGATAACGGTTGGCACCACTGAAGGCGACCAGTCTGAGATCACCGCGGGCTTGGAGCCTGGCGATAGTGTGGTCACGGTGGGTGTGGATCGCCTGGAAGAAGGCGGCAAGGTGAACGCGCAAGTGCCCGGGGAAAAGACGGGTGACGGGAAGCGCGGCGGCGGCAAGCCTGGCGGTGGCAGATCCGGTGGTGGAAGACCGGGTGGCGGCCAACCCGGTGGCGGACGTTCGCGCAAAACAGCCTCATGAGTCGTCGCGCATGAACCCTTCTCGGACATTCATTGTCCGGCCTGTCGCAACCTCGCTGTTGATGGCCGGGATTCTGTTGGTGGGCGCCGTGGCCTACAAGCAACTGCCCGTGTCGGCGCTCCCGGAAGTAGATTATCCGACCATCCAGATCATCACGTTCTATCCGGGCGCGAGTCCCGACGTGATGGCGTCATCCGTCACCGCGCCACTCGAACGCCAGTTCGGCGAGGTGCCTGGGCTGCAGCAGATGACTTCTACCAGTTCCGACGGCAGTTCGGTGATCACGCTCGAGTTCGGTTTGGCGTTGAACATTGATGTCGCCGAGCAAGAGGTTCAGCAATCCATTAACGCGTCGGGCACGTACTTGCCAGCCGACCTGCCGACGCCGCCAATCTACGCCAAGGTAAATCCGGCCGACACGCCCATCCTCACGCTGGCGCTGACATCCACCGCGCTTGCGCTGTCTAAAGTGGAGGATTTGGCGGACACGCGGCTGGTGCCAAAGATTTCGCAGTTGCCTGGCGTCGGGCTGGTGAGCATCAGCGGGGGACAGAAACCCGCCGTACGTATCCAGGCGAATCCTACGGCGCTCGGGTCGTACGGTCTGAATCTGGAAGACCTGCGCAATGCCATTACTGCGGCCAACGTCAACCAGGCCAAGGGCAATTTCGACGGCGCGCATCAGGCCTATCAGATCGGCGCTAACGATCAGCTGCTATCGAGCGCCGAATATGCGCCGCTGATTATCGCTTATCGCAATAACGGGCCGGTACGCGTTAGCGATGTCGCCACGGTGATAGACGACACCGAGAACGTTCGCCAGGCGGCGTGGATGAACGGGTCGCCTGCGGTGATCGTGAACATCCAGCGGCAGCCCGGTGCGAATATTATCGCGGTGGTGGATCGCATCAAGGCGCTGCTTCCGCAGTTGCAAGCATCCCTGCCGTCTTCGATCCAGGTCAAAATACTGACCGACAGAACCAACACCATCCGCGCATCGGTGAGCGACGTTCAATTCGAGTTGATGCTCACCATCGGTCTGGTGGTTCTGGTGATCTTCCTGTTCTTGCGAAATCTTTCGGCCACCATCATTCCCAGCATCGCTGTGCCTTTGTCCCTGGTGGGCACGTTCGGCGTGATGTACCTGCTTGGATACAGCTTGAACAATTTATCGCTGATGGCGCTGACCATTTCCACCGGCTTCGTGGTGGACGACGCGATCGTGATGATCGAAAACATTTCGCGTTATCTGGAGGAGGGCAAGCGCCCGCTGCAGGCCGCGCTGCTCGGCTCTGAACAGATCGGATTCACCATCGTATCGCTGACCGTTTCGCTCATCGCGGTGCTGATTCCGCTGCTATTTATGGGCGACATCGTGGGGCGGTTGTTTCGCGAATTCGCCGTCACACTGAGCGTCACCATTCTGGTGTCTGCAGTTGTCTCGCTCACGCTGACGCCGATGATGTGCGCGAAAATCTTGAAGCACACACCCGAGAGCCAGCAAGGCTGGTTCTATCGAGCGTCCGAACGCGGTTTTGAGGCTGTGATCGCTTTCTATGCCAAGACACTGCGCTGGGTGCTGCGGCATCAGCCGCTGACATTGCTCGTGGCCGTAGCAACCCTGGCGTTCACATTCATCTTGTTCATTGAGATTCCGAAAGGTTTCTTCCCGGTTCAGGACACGGGCGTAATTCAGGGTGTTTCCGAAGCCGAGCAGACCATTTCATTCCGGGCCATGTCCCAGCGGCAGCAGGCGCTGGGTAAGATAATTTTGCAGGACCCCGCCGTCGAAAGCATCTCATCGTTCATTGGCATCGATGGAACCAACACTACGCTGAACACCGGACGAATTCAGATCAACCTGAAGCCGCTCGAAGTGCGGAACATCAACGCGAGCGACGTCATCCGGCGTCTACAGCCTGAGGTGACCAACGTGGCGGGCATCACGCTGTACATGCAGCCGGTGCAGGATCTCACGGTCGAGGATCGCGTCAGCCGTACGCAATATCAATACACGCTCGAAGATCCCAATGCGGACGAGCTGAATTCGTTCGTTCCGAAAATGGTGGCCCGCCTCAAAGAGCTGCCGGAATTGCGCGACGTGGCAACCGACCAGCAGGTGAACGGACTGCGTGTCCGTGTGGTTTTTGACCGCGACACAGCATCGCGGCTGGGGATTACGCCCTCCGCCATCGACAACACGCTCTACGACGCCTTCGGCCAGCGCCAGGTCTNNTCACACAGTTGAACCAGTATCATGTGGTGCTGGAAGTGAAGCCCGGCTTCCAAAACAGCCCGGCCGATTTGCGTAATTTGTTTATTCGGTCGTCGGCGGGCAGCGGCGGATCGGGATTGGTATCGGGTGGATCGGCATCCACCGCCGGCTTCGGACCGTCCAGTGCATCGGTGGCGCAGGCAACNNAGCACCCGCCACGGGAACGTCGGGCAGCGCCTTCAGTGGAGGGCCGTCGGCTTCGTCTCTGGTATTTACCAATGGGAGCCAGGTTCCCTTGAGCGCATTTACGCACCTGGAGCAAGTTGCTGTGCCCATCACCGTGAATCACCAGG
>PKZC01000124.1 GCA_003132905.1 Bryobacterales bacterium
CGACGCCTTGGAAAGCCTCATACAGAGTGTCTTGCTCTTCCGAGGAGAGAACCTGTTCGGCCAACGGTAGAAGAACATGGTTCTCCTTCCATATGTGCTCGCGATAAAGGCTGGCGAGGGCTCGGTGTGCGCATCAGAGATTTTGGCGCCGAACGTGGCCTGCTGCATAGGCGTCAGCCGCTTCCAAGAGCTCCAGGGTGAGGGAGCCAGCCTTGCGGTGCTCGTTCTGGAGAGTAGTGATGGGGCAGGCGGAGTCCGACACGCACTTCGCTTGAAGTGCAGGGAAGAGCAAGCCTTCCTCTTTCGCCTCTTGACACTGGCGGGCAAAAATATGTAGGAAGAAGATCACCTCCGTGAGAAGCGAGGTGTCGATTCGCCTCCCTTGTTCGAGGCGATCCGCGATTGTCGACATAGTGACAATGACTGTCTCGATGCTACGATGATCGTGTTCCAAAACGGCGGTAGCAGTCATGTGTGATTAGCTTGTGTCATTGCCATTCCTTTCAATCCAGATCGAACTGCGTGTTGGCTCCTTCGAGCGGCTCCGTGCGCTCTGCCGATCCTTCGCCTGGGGCCTGCTATCTTGCAGGAAAACCCCGATTCATTTTCAGTGTGGACCACAACACGGAATCTACCAATAGTTTGTTTGTTCCAGGGAATAGGACGATTGTTGGATCGGATCGAGCGGAGGACCTTATCGCAACCCTTGGAGGTAGTTTGCTGAGGCATACCTGCAATGGGCTGCCCTCCAGAGGCAAGACATAAAATACCTCACCGGTTAGAAGTTGTCAGGCTTGCCCATTCAGGGATGAAGGGCACTCCCCGGCGGGACGCCATCCGGCGCCCGATGATCTCTTTTGCAGAATCCGACAGCTCCTCTTGCGCTACTGGAAAGACTTCCTGGTCTTCCACTGCAATGTGGGACCGGTACATATCAGAAAGCGATGTAAGAAGAGTTTTAGCTGGGCAGCTTCTTGCACAGAGAGGTGGTCTTGTTGAAGCCAGCGCTCGCCGATCTCCTCGACTTCGCGATGCCAAGCTGCCGCGGTCTTGTGCTCGCCTTCAAGGCGGTCAAGGCGCGCGAGTATTCCTGCAATCCGCGGCCGCTCCATTTCCCGAAGCATCGGAAAGAGATCGTCTTCTTCATCCGCGGTGTGTTTCGGTGCGGCGTGGCGAAAGTACTTGAGGGCCGCATCGAGCGCATGGCGGTGTTCCGCGTCCAGCGAGCCGCCTTTCACCTCCATTGTCACTTTCAACAATGCCTGCAGGAACCGCTCGATGCGGCGATGACAGTCCGACAACAATCCGAATCGGGTTGGCGAAAGTGTTTTCGGTCGTTCCAATCGAAACGGGCATTGCTATTTCTCCTGTCTCACGAAATGCTCCGCATTGATCTGTGCGAAGTGTCGCCACTGATCGGGAAGATCGTCCACAGCAAATATTGCAGAGAACGGGCAAACGGGCACACACGCTCCGCAATCAATATAGTCGACCGGATGGATGTAGAGCTGGGCCGGCTCTTCAAAGCCCACTTCATCCTTCTTGGGATGAATGCAATCGACCGGGCACGCATCGACACAAGCGGTGTCCTTCACGCCGATGCACGGCTCAGCAATAACATAGGCCATGGGAACTCTGGTTTCTGAAACCAGTCTACGGGACTAACCAGCCGAGGGCAGTGACCTACGTCACACCGCGCACCGGTGCAGCTTCCCAGGGTCAGCCGGCATTCGGTTTCCGTTTGGTGCAGGCTTCCTCTTCCATGCTGACCGCACGGGGGAACCGTCGTGATTCCGCCTGTTCCAGGAAGGCCATCAGATCGGCTTGTTCCTCGGGGACCAGTGGATGCACGCCGTAAATGGGGGTCATGACCTGGAAGTAGTGAGTCTGCACCGCGGATTGAGTTCCGCGGGGGCCAAGCTTCGTGGTCTTCAGGACGTGTTTAAAAGCGGTGTCCCGCAGCCGAGTCGTCACCATAATCGTGGGCTCGTGGGGGGCGCTGCTGATCGAGAATCCTCGCGTGTTCCCCTCAGCATCAGTCTCTGGCGGGTTCAACAGTGTCATGTCGACGAATTGACCAGCTTTGAAGGTCCATCCAGCCGGCTTCTCGAACTGAAAAGCCATAGTATGCTCGGCTACTTCATGACGTTCAGCAAGCCTTGCCATGAAAGTCGGTGCGTTCGCAACCGTGCTCATTTTTCTCTCCTTCCCATTCCCGCAGTTTGGCCAAAAAGGAAGAGGCCGGTGTCAGTCAGGGCGTGCTCAGCGTGAGGCCGCACTGATTGCAGCTTCCGGAGGCAACCCACGGGTTCTCGATGCCGCTCTCAAACAGTGTTGTGATCAGTCTATGAGGATCGCCCAAATCGCTCCAGCCGATATCGTCGAGGCTGGCGACGGCGAGCCTCTCCGTGCTCACCGCCAACACCTGTTTCGAGAAGTCGGCGATTGGGAGATCATCATAAATCCGCTGTATCATCTCGGCTTCCATCGCGGGGTCGGGTAAAGACAGTATCGGTTCAAAGGCGCGATACAGAGCCGGAGATGCGTTCCGGATCATTCCCAGAAAGGCGGTGGCGCTGCCCACCATTACAAACGTATTCCAAAGACAGTGCTGATCGAACAAACTCTGTGCGATCTGATACCAGGGCTTCTCCCAGAAGCGCTTGACGGGCGTCAGCCGGCCGCCCGAGGGGATCGTAACGGTTGCGCCCGGTTCGATCCAGCCGTATTCGACCTCGGGATGTGTCGCCGCGGCGCCCAACAGGATTACGGACTGTGCATTGGTTTCTGCAAGATCGAACGCTGATGCGACTCCGGTCATGAATTCGTCTTCCTTCGAATAATGGTGATCCGATGGGAAGAAAGCAACCAAGGCGCGCTCGTCGAATCGAATAACGCGCAGCAAGGTCCAGAGAATCGCGGGAAGGGTGCCTCGATTGCCTGGCTGCACGACCGTCCGGTTTGGCGGCACATTCTCAAGTTCCTTCTCGTAGAAAGGCTCGTGGGCCTTGGTTAGCACGAACAGCGTCCGGTCGGGATCGATGCCTTCGGAGATCCTGAGCCGGGTTTGAGCGAGGAGTGTTTTACCTCCCAGCAGCGGGGAGAATTGCTTTGGCCGATCATCGCCTGAAACCGCTCTCGTCAACGATCGCAGCCGAACTCCGTCGCCTCCAGCCAGGATCGCACCCCAGCGGTGCTTCTCATTTGAGGTGCCTTTTAGACTTCTCTTTGGAAGTTCTGTCCACGGCTTGATGGTCTCCATTGTGCTCCTCGCCCGGTGATTTCCAAGGGCTGATATATTTCAGTTCCCTGAATCGCCGACAGCGGCTCCATAGTGCGCCAAAGTCTGTCAGTACTCCAATTCTGATCGGAGACCAGGCAGCGGGCAATGAACCACGTATCACTCGGACTGGAACGCGAGTCACTTAGGGAGAGGTCCGCTGTGATGGAGCCCCCGTTCACGCCGACACTTGCTCGTCTTCGAATGCGAATGCTCGCGGAAAGAAAATCCGGGTTCGGTAGACCATTCGCGGTTCGTTGGGTGTCGCCAGATCCTTCGGGTGTGGACCTGAACGACCCTTCTGGAGCCGAGGTCCAACTGTGGGCAACTCTAGCGTGAGAAACTTTCGGAACGAATGTGGCCGATTGGTCAGGCAACGCCATGGCCTTCCAGTCGTTTAGCCGGGCTTTTCGCCCGGTGATGGCCTCAACGTACGCTTTCGGGCCACGATCAATCCCCCAGGACGAGGCGGCGAATCGCGCCGGCCAGACGATGGTCCACCGGGAACGCCGACGTGTGGGATAGTGGAGGGAGTTCGCTCCGGTGCTCATGACGATGCGGCACTGGATCCCTGGGTATGCTGCAATATGTTCGCTGCGGATGTATACAAGCTCTTTGAAGGGACGGCTGATGCGGCGTTCGTCGTAACGCTCGATGGCGAGATTTGTTTCTGGAATGGCGCCGCCGAACGGTTGTTCGGCTATACGGCAGCGGATGTCCGAAACAAGACGTGTTACGACATCCTGAAGGGCAAGGGAGCGCTCGGCACCGTTGTATGCACGGGAGACTGTAGCGTACAACGCTGTGCCGTCCACACTGAATCGATTCCAACTTTCGATCTCGAGGTTACGACATGCTCCGGCAATCGGAAATGGATCAGTGTTTCGACGATCGTATTTGAAGACTCACGCCTTCATCGGCGTCTGATTGTGCATCTCAGTCACGACATTAGCCAGCGCAAGGAAGCCGAGCGGACCTTCGCGAAAATGATGGAGCTATCAAAACAGGTCGTCTCGATTGGGGAAAGCCAGTCCCGGCCTGCTCCCATCGAATTGCTGTCGGAGCAGGAGCAGCGCATCCTGACGCTTTTTGCGAAAGCGATGAATTCGGGACAAGTCGCAAAAGAACTGGGAATCACGTTGCCAACCTTGAGGAACCATCTCCACGCCATCAACCAGAAACTGCGCACGCACAACCGGCTTGAAGCGGTTCTTCACGCCATGAAACGTGGGCTGATCTAGTCCCCAACGTGTCGGGACCTGCCCCCGGCATCTCCTCGCAGCCCGCCTTCGCCGGACGCCTCAAAGCGTCCATTCGTATACTGATCCGCACTGCCAGAACGTCGCCTTTTTTTTGCGCGCATCTTCAACGGAGTGACTGTTTGCCGCGAATGACACTACTTTGGTTCACCATCACCACTCCTAGCTTCAGCGGGCACAGCGACTTAAGGTAAGCCAGGACGGCTTCGGCGTCTCCGCGCGTCATGCGAAAAGGTGGCATCGGTGGATTAGGAGGCCTACCGGTTCGTGAGATTCCTGTGGTTAGGCGGG
>PKZC01000242.1 GCA_003132905.1 Bryobacterales bacterium
CGCGCTCAGCCGGACGCTAGTGTTGCAGTACAAATCAATTTAAGGCAAAATTGTTCTGAGCACGGTCGAGATGACAAACCGAACTAGTAACATCCATCTGTTGCGGCAGCGCGTTGTAGAAAGCTCCAAACGTAGCAGCCCGCATTTGATCGGTTCGAAGATGACCGAGTCCGGATTGCTGGATCGCGCCGTGCTGAATCGGCAGATCGAGGAAATCCTGGACGGCCTGGACGAGAAACCCAGCTTGGCCCCGCGGATGGAGCAGGACCTGGATGGTTTTCTCGCCGCGCTGCAAGAAGGTGACGTTTCACGGACCGCCCAACATGTGTGCGCGCTGCTGAGCCTGCAACTGGACGATCTGCGCAAGGCCGCGATCCTTTCCCTGATGGTGCGCCTGGCCGGGAAGCGCAAATTCGATCCCGTTGCCAGTTACATCCTTCAAAACCGGGAAGTTTTCGTAACCGACCAGGGTTGACAAGCGTAGCAAAGAAGAGCACGATTTAGTATTAAGGAGTTTTCGCAATGCGCTTCCTGGCTGGTTGGTCTTTGGGTATAGCCTTGGGCACTCTGGCAGCGGGCTCGGCCTGCGCCCAGTATGTGATTTCGTCGCACTCGGGCGTCATCCAATACGTGGAAGGGCGGGCCTTACTTGCCGACAAGCCGGTTGAGCCGAAGTTCGGACAGTTCCCCGACATCAAAGAAAACCAGGAGTTTCGAACTGAAGACGGGCGCGCGGAAATCCTGTTGACCCCTGGCGTGTTCCTGCGGCTGGGCGAGAACAGCGCCATCCGAATGCTCTCCACCCGCCTGACCGATACGCGGGTTGAAGTGCTTTCTGGATCGGCCGTCGTCGAGAGCAACGAAATTCCCAAGGACAACGCCATCCAGCTGGTTTACAAGAAGGAAACCATCCAGCTGCAGAAACAGGGCTTGTATCGGCTGGATACAGAACCGGCGCGCTTCCAGGTGTTCGAGGGCGAAGCCGTTGTTGCCGATACGTCCGGACAATTGACGCTGCATGGTGGCAAGCAAACCAATCTGGCCGGTGCGCTGATGGCAGAGAGCTTCGACCGCAAAGCGGACGACCAGGATGCGCTGTATCGCTGGAGCGATCGACGGGCAAGCTATGTGGCCCAGGCCAATGTGGCATCGGCCGCTCAGGTGGGAAACGGCTACACCGGGTCCGGTAGCGGATATGGATATGGGTTGGGCAGCGGCTACGGCTACGGATTTGGTTCGGGCTTTGGATACAATCCGGGGTTCCTGGGCGGTTGGGCGTTTAACCCGGCCTTCGGGATGTACACGTACCTGCCTTACGAAGGATTCGGATACAGCCCGTTCGGCTATACCTACTACAGTCCGTACACTGTCGGTTACGCTCCGTCGTATGGCGGCAGCGGCTACGCCTATGGCGGCGGCGTCACCCGGACTGCCGGGCTAACCAGCACCGGCCGCTTAGCGAACGTCGCCACTCACCGCGGAGCTACCGGCGGTGGATTCACTGCCAGCGCCCGCTCCTCATCATTCGCGAGCATCGGCGGTGGAGGCCATGCCTCATTTTCAGCTGGCGGCGGGCACGGCGGCGGACACCGCTAGTATTTCCACTGATAGAGGCGGAAGTAGCGCAGGATCTTGCGTTTCAGATCTCCAGGTGCCCGTTCACCTTGGCACCTAGGGACAGCCCACTAGTATACGGCCACCCACCCGATTAAAGCTCCGTCGTACCTCTGACGATATTCCGAACAAGCCACTCCCATCGACGATCTCGGGAGAGCCTTTAAGATCCGAGATGACAACGACAATTGCCGGCAGTAAGCGGGTTTTTGAAATCGATGTGCTCCGGGGCGTCGCAGTGTTGCTAGTGCTGACGTTTCATTTCCCGGTACTTCCGATCCTATCTAGAATAGGCTACAGCGGCGTCGATCTGTTTTTCGTCTTGAGTGGCTTCCTGATCTCCAGTCTCCTTTTTCAGGAGTATCGAGGACGGTCTACCATTCGTCTGTCTCGGTTTTTCGCTCGACGTGCAATGAAGCTCTATCCGTCCTTTTATCTCCTGATCGGCCTGACAGTGTTGTATTGCCTGATATGGCATTTCCCCTTGACGGAGCGGAAGTTGCTTGGTGAACTGCTCTTCCTTCAAAACTACCTTGGATCCATGTGGGGACACACGTGGTCGCTGGCCGTCGAAGAACATTTCTACATCTTGCTGCCTCTGATGCTAGCGCTCATGTTGAGGTTACACAAGAAGGCCGACAATCCCTTCTGGGCAATCCCCTACCTGTTCCTGGGGCTGGCCGTGGCATGCCTCGGCTCACGATTGTTCATCATCCACTATCATTTGGAAGCTGGACAGGCCAGTCAGATTCAACCAGCCGGCCCAGAGTGGATACTTTCCCCAAATTCCAACTTCGGCGTCTTTCGATTCTTGCTCTTAGGCACAGGAGATCCCTATACGGGCTTGCGGTGTGATTCGCTTTTCTTTGGCGTTTTCCTTGGGTACCTCCACAATTTTCGTCCAGAGATCCTGAGCAGGCTGATGAGCCGCCCTTGGCGCTTTCCAGTTTCGCTAGTGGGTATTCTTTGTCTCGCGCCTATCACTTTCTTTCCCCTGGATGGCGAATTTATCCGCACGATCGGTTTTACGTTGCTATACCTGGGTTTTGGAACGATAGTAATCCTAGCGATCTACAAAGAACCGGGCCGCAAGGCTGCCGAACCCGGTATCATCGCTCGTGGAATTGCTCTGATGGGGCTATATTCATACACCATTTATCTGTGGCATTTTCCTCTGATCGTGATATTCCAGCCGGTCGCACTGCACATGATCCCGAACGAATATGTGGTGGATGCCATCTGTTTCGCGGCGTCGATCCTGTTAGGCGTTGTTACCGCCAAGTTCGTTGAGATTCCGGTGTTGAAGCTTCGCGATCGCATGCATATCACGCGAATGGATAACAGTGAGAGCAAACTTGAGTCAGAGAAACTCCAAGCCGCCTGACACTGCCCACTAGTTAGCAAGTCACCGAAATCGCGTCGAGGATAGCGCAGCCGTCCAGGCAGCCTGCCAATATTTTGCGCCGGGCTCAGGATATCCGTTCGCCGGAACATCGGTAGGCACAACGATGGAAGGCGCGGGTGGATCGATCTGTAAATAATCCCCGTGTTCGAAGCCCCAGTTATCCGGAATCATAAACGGACATTGAAAATTGCTGGGATAAGGAATAGAGGGACCGCGCTGTCCCAAAGCCGCGTGCCACCACGGATGCCCTTCAGCGATAATTCCCGCAACGAAGTTGCCCAGCGGGAATGCAGCGGAGAGCACTTTATCCTGACGCGACGCCAGTACAGAGATTTTCCCGATCTTGGCTGCGGCGGCTTTGAATTCCGTGCTGAGGCAATCGTCGTCGATAGCCCCCGCCATGAGGATGGCCCGCCGGACCGGCAGATACATTTGAGAAATAGCGGCCAATAGAACCCTCGCACCCAGGCTGTGCGAGACGAATGAGATGCTGGCCGCGCCGCTAAAATTGGCATCCAGAAACGAAGCAACCAGGCGGCCTGCGTCATTGGCAACTCTTGGTTCTTCCGGGTAATCCAGACCATGTCGCCAGATAGAATCGCCGGGCCATAAGAGCCCTAGGAAAACCGCGCCAGGGGCGAGTTGCAGCAACCGCTCCCAATTGGACAGGCAAGCAATTCCAGCGGCCCGATCCACGTTGAATCCGTGAGTGGCAATGAGCAAGTGCCGGCCGCGAATGTCGTTCAGGAATTGCGCCGGCTGCAAGCTTTTGTAATTGCCGATAGTCGTGCCCTGATTGATGGCGACAGCGGCAGCCAGATTGCCTCCTACCGCGCTGAGACGAGCGTCGAGAAATAGCGTCACAGAGGGCTACTTTTTTGCAAGTTGCATCGCGCTCACCGCCATCGCAAGCGCGGTGGAAATGTCCTTAGCCATGGGCGCCAGAGGCGTGGCGAGCAAACCAACCAGGAGTGAGACCGCGGGGTCTATCCGCAATTCCCTCCCCCCCACCATCGCAAGCGCGATTGCCGTGAGCGCCGCCAAGGCGCGGGTCCAGTTGCGATAGATCTGGTTGCTTCGCTGGTAAGCTTCGTCCAGCAACATGGTCACAATCATGTCGAACCGGGCGAAGACATCTGTCTCGGCGGAGCTGAGCGGAGTTCCGGCAGCGATGCTCGTGGCAATCGCAGTGAGAGCGCCGGGATCAACTCCAGTGGCATTCGCCAGGGCGCGCGCATTCTGCGGATGCAGATTCAGCTTGATCAAGGACTTTGCAATCGCCTTCTGGCTGCCGAGATCGGTGCCGTTCATCCAATTCGCTTCGAGCGTTGCGACGATCTTCTTCTGGGATAGCGCATTCACTTGGCCCGCGGCAGCGGTGAGCTCGCGCACGGCGGTCCGGATGCCGCGGAAGCCGATATGGTTCACACTACCGCCGAAAACCTTGGTTGCGTCCACTAAGCCAAAAGCCGCCGTGCCCAACCCTCCGATGGCTGTTACAACTTGCGGCAAATCGTGCAGTATGCTCATGGACGCCTTCGTTGACGAGCGTACATTATCTTTCCCGCCCTGGACCATCGGCTTGAGACAGCCCGTTGAGCCTACTTCAGTTGTTTCTCGAAGAAATCGGTCAACGTTTCGAGCAGTTGCCTGCGCACGGGTCCGGTGACTCCGTGGCTCTTGCCTGTATAGACCACCATATCGAAGAGCTTTCCGGCTTCTTCCAAAGCATTTGTCATCTGCACGGTGTTCTGAAATAGCACGTTGTCGTCTTCGAAATTGTGAACGATCAGGAGCTTGGCTTTGAGCTTGGCGGCATAGTCCACGGGAGAGCTGGCGCGGTATCCATCGGGATTTTCAGAAGGAAGGCCCAGGTAGCGCTCGGTGTAAATGGTGTCGTAATTCCGCCAATTCGTTACCGGAGCGCCCGCGATGCCGGCGCGAAATACATCCGGCGCGTTCAGCAGCGAATAGAGCGTCAGGAACCCGCCGTAACCCCAGCCATAGATTCCGACGCGAGCCGGATCGACGAACCCTTGCGCCAGCAGGTATCGAACGCCTTCCAACTGATCGGCCAGCTCGGTTTTTCCGAACCGGCGATACAATGGCGTCTCGAAAGCGTGGCCACGGCCTGCGGAGCCGCGATTATCCAACTCCCAAACTACGAAGCCGCGCGCGGCCAATACTTCGGCCAAATCGACGTCCTTCCAGGCATTCACGACGGTCTGTACGCCCGGCCCTCCATACACCATGACCACTGCCGGGTATTTTTCCCCGGCGCGGAAATTGGCGGGCTTCAGCATGCGGCCATAGAGCAGCTTTCCATCCTGAGCCTTTAGCTGCACGATATCCGACGGCGCGAGTGCGTACTCGTCGGTAATCGTTTTGGCGACACGGAAGGTGGATAGCGCCTCACCGCCAAGGGAATGCAAGTCGCTGCGGGGTGGTTCGGTCGAAGACGAAAAGGTGTCCAGGTAATATTCGGCAGTGGGGCTCATCGAGATCTCGTGGGTGCCCGGCTCGCGACTGATGCGCGAGCGATCTTTTCCATTCAGTTTTATAGAATAAAGTTGTCTATCTAAAGGACTTGTCTCCGTGGAAACAAAGTAAACTCTTTGTTGAGATTCATCCACTCCAGCTACCTCTGTTACCTCCCAATTGCCTTCGGTAATGCGCTTTCGCTGCTGGCCCTCGAGCGAATAAAGATACAGGTGGCGAAAGCCGTCCCGCTCACTCCCCCATAAGAATTCGTCGTTGCCGAAAAAACGGAATAAGTCATTCTGATTGATCCAATGAGGATCGGATTCCGAAAGGATCGCACGAGATACCCCAGAACTCGTATCCGCGAGCAAGAGGTCCAAGTGGTTCTGCACCCGATTCATCCGCTCTATCGCCAAACGAGTGGAATCGGGAGTCCAATACAGCCGCGCGATCAGAAAGCCGCGGGGCTCGCCCAGATCCATCCAGCGCGTGACGCCTCCAGAAGCTGGAACCACGCCGACCCGCACGTCCGCATTCGCGGTTCCGGCCTGCGGATAGCGTTCCGGCTCGGCTAGAGCGCGTAATCCAGTGAGCGAAACCTGCTGATAGACGAACTCATGCGAAATATCGAACTGCATGTACGCGATGTTTTTTGAGTCAGGCGACCACCAATAGGCCGTGCTCAGGTCCAGCTCTTCGGGATAAACCCAATCCAACTCGCCGTTCAGCAGAGTAGCGCTGCCATCCTCGGTGAGCCGCGTAACCTGGAGCGTCGCAATCTCGAGCGAATACAGATCATGACCGCGCCGGAAAGCCACTCGCAATCCGTCGGGGGAGAGCTTAGGGTCGCGCTCCGCCTCAGGCGTGGCAGTGAGTTGTTGCCAGACGCCGTTATCGAGCGTGAAAAAGAACAGATCGCCATGCACGCTCAACAGCAACTGCCTGCCGGAATGAGACCACTCGATGCTGTCTTCGCTCACGCGGCGATTCTGCCAATCAAATCGGGGGGGCTCGGGTATGGGCACTGCGACTTTTTGCAGCGGCGCCAACACCAACAGCGTCTTTTCCGATTTTGCGGGCACGTCGTAAAGTTTCAGGTCGCCCGCTTGCAAATAGGCGAAATGCTTTCCGTCCGGCGCCCAGACGATGTGCGGCGTTTCGTCTTCGCGACTCTGTGCGATCACCGTGTCGATGGTGATTGGCTTCTTCTGCGCGAAAAGCGAAACCGTACCGAAAAGGGTGAGCAGGATCAGGCGGACCAGCACTTGCTGTGATTGTACTAAAGGCCGGACTGCAGACTGGCCGTGGTATCTGAAGAATTCAGTTTATATACGGCCGCGCGGCTAGAATCGTAGAGCTTTTCGAACGCACCGGACTGCATGGCCTGCGTTAATCCGCGGGTACCGCTGGCGTGGAGGTCTTTGAAATAGTCGTCGGGAGTGAGCAAGATATAGTCCAGCCGGTGGCTACGGGCGAACGCCGGCATTGTGGCCATTAGACTATTGATGGCGGCATCGTCGCCGTGATAGTAGTACTTGGGCGGAATGGGAAAACTGCACGCCTTGCGGCCCGTATAGAGAAAGAGCACAGGATCCTCATAGGCATATACATTGGCATCGCGCGGAACATTTCGATTTATCCATTCGTAGGCCTTCTCGCGAGCCGCGAATTCGGTTCGATGCGAATTGAACAGGTCTGGAAGGAATGACGTCAGCCCGAACACCGTGCAGAATATCGCGAACACCCCGAGAGCTGCGAGCATCGCGCCGAAACTGGCCGCAACGAAGCGGTCTGCAAATGACGGCTTCGCCCAGGCCAGACGCAAGACGCCGCACAGGTTGTAAATTTCAGTAGCGATTCCCATCAGAAAGAATGGATACAATGGAAAAACGAAACGCTGATCCGGCGGATAATGCCAAATCAAAAGGAGCGCTGAGATTCCCAGGGCAGCTAACGGATATTGCCACTCCCGCCTCCGCATGGTGAGGCGGATGCAACCGGCAATGGCAGCAATCGCAACTAGCCGCTCCAGATGTTTAGAGCCAAAAGGCAGATCGAAAATGAGCAGCTTCCCTATCCCTTGCAGGAATCCATCCAGGTTGTACCAAATGACGAGCGGCAGATCGTGCAGCGGAACGTTATAGATTTGGAAGTCGACGTAGTTGGTGTAGTACAGGCTCACCAGATCCCAGGAGTGCGTCAGGTGCCGCGCCATCCACCACTGCCATCCGGCGACGGCGGGCAGCATCGCGGCTAGGAACAGGGCGGCCNNCGCCGCAACCGACTTGGTAAGGTATGCCAGCGCCGCGCAAATGCCGGCGGCAAGGGCGAGCCATGGTGAAGCTTCGGGTTTTCCTGCGCGCGTAGCAAAGATAAGACTTGCGACAAACAGAGCTGTAAACGGCAGCTCGGGCATCAGAGAAAAACTGAACACCACCGTCACCGGGCTCAACGCCGCTAGGGCAACCAAGATACATCGCTCCCGCAGACTAAATCCGTAATCGCGCAATAAAATCCAGACCGTCGCCAGGAACACGGGCAACATCAACCAGGCAAACAGCGTCGCAAGGGGAAGATTTTCTGGAAAGCGCGGATCGATTTTCCAAATGCCGGCGAGCAACGCGGAGTAGAGCGGCGGGTACTTGGTTTGATACGGCTGGCCCGGCAAACTCTCGATGCGATATCCGTTTCCCGTCGCCAAGCTGCGTGCGGAGACCCAGTAAATACTGTCGTCGTGGTAGAAGCCTAGATGCGGCATGGTGCGCAATGTCCAGGCCAGGTACGCCGAAGGAACGAGCGCAGCCAGAAACACACCGATAACCGTCAGCTTCCGCAAGGTCGGCATCCAACCCGAGACTATCAGTAGGGGCTCTGGTTACCAATCAGGGATTCACCTTAGCGGTACAGGTATTCTTGAGGGCCACACGGTATTCTTGAGAGGATGAAATTGACATTCTGGGGCGCGGCCCAAGTGGTCACCGGCTCCATGCATCAACTGGTGGTCGGCGACAATTGCTATCTGCTGGATTGCGGCGAGTATCAGGGCCACCGCAAGGAAGCCGAGGAGCGCAACCGGAACTTCCCGTTCCCTTGCAAAGACGTGTCCGCGGTGATGTTGTCGCACGCCCACATCGATCACAGCGGCAATCTTCCGCTGCTGGTAAAGAACGGATTTCATGGTCCCATTTATGCCAGCGCGGCCACGGCGGATCTGTGCCGCCCCATGTTGGCCGACGCCGCTTCGCTGCAGGAACATGACGCCGCATTTCTGAACAAGCGGAATCTGCGTCGGCGATCGCTGAACATTCCAGGCATCGGTCTCGACGGGCCGGTCGAGCCCCTCTATACCACCCAAGATGCCGAAGCCACCTTCCCCCTCTTCCGTCCGGTTGCGATGCACACGCCCACCAGCATCGGACCAGGCTTGGTCTATCAATCGTTTGAGGCGGGGCACATCTTGGGATCCACGTCCATGCTGCTCGAGCTGGAGGCGAAAGGGCAAAAGGTCCGCCTTGGCTTCACCGGCGACTTGGGGCGCAAAGGCTTGCCTATCATTCGCGATCCTGAGCCTCTTCCGCCGATAGACTACCTCATCATGGAAAGCACCTATGGCAACCGGGTTCACGAACCCATCCAGTCGGTGTCCGCGAAGCTGGCGGAGATTGTGAACCGCACCTACGGGCGAGGCGGCAAAATGATTGTGCCCGCCTTTGCCGTGGGACGGACCCAGCAGCTGGTCTTGCTGCTGCACGAACTGATTCAGGCCAATGCGATTCCCAAGTTTCCGATTTTCGTCGACAGCCCACTCGCCGTAAACGTGACCGATGTCTTCCGCAAACATCCCGAACTCTACGATGAAGAAGCAAGAGCGTTTTTGGCCAATCATGGCGATCCATTCGGATTCCAACTGCTCACCTATGTGCGCGACGTGAACCAATCAAAAGCTCTGAACGATCTGCGCGGTCCATTTATGGTGATCTCCGCATCGGGGATGTGTGAGGGCGGCCGTGTGCTGCACCACCTGAAGAACAATATCGGCGATCCGCGCAACACAATTCTTCTCACTGGCTACCAAGCGGAGTATACGCTGGGACGTAAGATTCAAGAACAGCACGAGGAAGTGCCTATCTTCGGCGAACTGATGCCATTGCGGGCGGAGGTTCAAGAGCTGGACGCGTTGAGCGGTCATGCGGATCGCGAAGAGATGCTGGCCTGGATGCAGCCGATTGCGGGTGGCTTGAAAAAAGTGTTTCTGGTACACGGGGAGTCGGAACAGCAAACCGCTTTCGTAGCGGCAATTCGCGAACGTTATGGACTAGAGGTTCTAGCGCCCGAACGTGGACAGAGTTTTAGTCTATAAGCCTGACTACTGGTTCTAAAGTACTCTTCCCCGCTAAGGCTTTCTCCCGTAACTTAGGGCGAATGCCTGAGAGCGATGTTGCCGTGCAAAGCCGGAGTTCGCTCAGCCCGCTGCTTTGGCAGTATTTATACCTGCAAATACTTGATTTCCTTACCACGATCGCGTTTCTTGTGAACGGCGTCCGGGAAGGCAACCCTTTAGTTCGGCTGGCACTCGGGGTTGGGTCGAACCCCATCGGGAGTCTTCTGGCCGTTAAGTTTCTGGCGTTCTTGCTGGGATTCTACTGCTGGCGCACGGGTAAGCGCCAGCTGCTCTCGCGCATCAATCTGCTATTTGCGGTTCTCGTCGCCTGGAATCTGGTTGCGCTGATTTTAAGCAGCGTCCGATCCTAACCAGGCAGTCGCTATTGAATCGGCAACATTACGGTGTTGCTGTCAATTCCGTTAATCGTCACCAGGAGCGGCACCGAAGTACCACTCGCTAGTCCGGTCGGGACTTGGAATTGTGTCGTCGTCAGGCCCGTGAAACCAGGAGCCGCTGTAGACGTGGATGTCGGATTTAGTCCGCCTACAGACAAGACAACCGAGTCCGCAACCACTGGAAGAGGATTCGGGGGGAAGAAGCCATCAAACACAGGCGTCTGATAGGGGCCAAATCCTGTCCCCAGGAACGAGATAGTTTCGCCGGCGGCCGCGGGACTGCTCGTGGTAATCAGGGAGCCGTCGGCGTGGAACGCCATCGCATAGGCGATCGAATTAGCGACAGAGGAGAACAGACCCGGGGCGTTACGGGCGACCGTCAACGTTCCGGTAATCTCGGGTTGTCCAGCGTTCTGGACATTCAGTGTATAGGTGCCATCGGTAAGGCTGGAGGGTAACTGTGCGTTGATCTGCTGCGGAGACACAAAGAGCAGCGGTAGGATCGTGTCATTGATCGTGACGGTGGTGCCGGCGATGGATTGAGCCAAGGGATTCACAGGACCAACCTGTACCACCGACGCCAGGCTCTGACCGAAGATGGAAATAACCGAACCGGGCGCCACTGAAGTGCTGGGCGTTTGTCCGACTCCGTTCAAAATGCCGGCTGGAGCAATATAGGGCACCGTAATCATCTGGGCCACTACACTGATCGGGGCTGCCATTGTAACCGCGCCGGACGGGTAGCTTCCCGTCAACGCTCCGCTCCAGTGACCAAACTTGAATCCAGGATTGGGTGTCGCGGTCACAGCCACCTGTGTGCCTTGCGGGTAGAACATATCGCTCGATGACGGCGAGACCGCAAAGGAAGAGCCATTTCCAGGATTGGAGGTTGCGCTCAACTGGTACATCGTGGTGTATATGGCGGTGGTGACGGCATAATTCTGGCTGACCGTGATCACATGGCTGGAGGCTCCGCCATCAGTCCACGAACCGAAGTCCAGCCGCGTTCCCTGCCCCATCGGCAGCTGCGTTGGCGCACTCACTTGGAAGGTTGCCCCGGATGGGCGATCCACATTGNNACATTGCAGGGCGTGACACAGTTGGCGCCATCCACTTGCAGAGTTACACCAGAAGGTACGCTTTGAACTACTACACGACTTAATTCACTGAAGTTCGCGGTCAACCGATACCCACTGGAAACCATGCTTTGACTAACTGTCAAGGTTTGCGATGGAGCTGTCTGGTTAGACCAGTTCACGAACGTAAAGACTCGGCCGTTGGGTGCCGTTTGGCTCGCCGGCGCCGTAACCTGGTGTGTTGTGCCCACTCCCCAAATAAAGTTATAGGACTTAAAGGTGGAGACTCCGTCGACCGTGAGTTGCAGTGCCGTGGGCGACGTTACGAACGCCACCTGCGCTCCCTGTACATAATCCGCTGTCAGCGTGAGCGGTGTAAGAGGATTGTTATCCACCGTGAAAAGCGAGTTCTGAGCAAGCCCATTGCTCCAGGAGCTAAAAACCCACCAGTTTCCGGTGTTGTCTTGTTGGGGCGTTACACCGCTAAGATAATGGGTGGACCCGGGGGCGAAATCGAAATCGCCAAAGCATAGCGCCGGAAAGCCAAGCTGCGCCGTCACCGGAAGGGTTTCATTATCCGGACAATTGGGAACATCCGCTATGGTCCGCGTTGGGACGGGAGTATGATCCACCAGCACTTGCAATCCCGGCGGCGCGGTTAGGAACGATACGCGCTTGGCGGACACAAAAATTGGACTAATGTTCAGAGGAGTGTTTGCCACCACACTCGTCAGGAATGGCTTGGCCGTTGCCCCATTGATGGACCAGCCGGTGAATGCGAACCCGGGATAGGGGTATGCGTTTAAGATCTCCTGCGTGTTCGCAGCTACAAAAAAAGATGCTGACGACCAGTAGCACTGACTGCCGACGTATATGACACCCGGTCGAGTTTGACCTGGGGGAATAGCTCCCGGAGCGCCGCAGGTAGGAGGAAAAGGCGAATCAGTCGAATTAGCAGACGTGAAGTAATTAAGAGTGATGAGATAGAAAACCGTAACTTGCGCCGTGTAGCTGGTAATGGCAGGATTTGCGGTCACCTCCTGAATGGGCACCGCCGTGGGCTGTAAAAGCTTCGTGCTGTCCAACCATCCAGTGAACGCATACTGCGTTGAGCCGTCTGTCTGAAAGGCATTGGTGGTCCCCCCCGCCAGAGGAGGATCCGTTAAAAACACCAGAAGATGTTGGCTTCCGGTCGGCCAACTGAAGGTGACAGTCCGGCTATATGTTGTGCCATCCACTTGAAACGACGCTCCAGGTGGGTTGGTCGAGATCGTAGTAGGGCTGGTAGTTTGCCCCTGCAGGCACAAACCGCTGAGGGAAAGCAGACATAGTATGGATAACCGATTCATAGACGACACCGTTAATTAGATCGGCAACAGCAGCGGAAGCCTTTAGGTGGCAGGTGCAGGGACTTAGGCAAAAGCCCCAGGAACCGACAGGGTTTGGCCAACGTGATAAAATCCATCCCGAATATGAAATATCCGTTGTTTGGCGCCCGCACCCGCGCACTCGGCTTGGCCGCGCTCCTGCTCTGGTCAGCACATGCCGTCTCGGCGCAGGATGGCGGCGCTCTCTACCAGCGCAGTTGCGCTCCCTGCCACGAGACCGGGGTGGATCGCGCCCCTACCCATGAAGCCCTGCATGCCATGTCAGCTGAGCGGGTGCTGGCAGCCATGGAGTCCGGGCCCATGATTTCGATGGCCAATCGCCGTTCGGCTGCCGACCGCCGCGCCATCGCCGAGTTCATCACCGGCAAATCGTTCGCCCATCCTTTGGATACCGCGCCAGCGCAATCGGCGATGTGTACCGCCTCGGCACCGGCGTTTGGCGACCCATCGTCTGGCCCGCTGTGGAACGGTTGGGGGCAAAATCTGCTCAATACGCGTTTTCAAACGGCCACGCAGGCGGGGCTTTCCGCCAGCGACGTCAGCCGCTTAAAAGTGAAGTGGGCATTCGGATTTCCCGCNNGACGCCAACGCGCATCCCTCGCTCGCGAACGGACGGATCTTCATCGGAAGCACCGCCGGCACGGTCTATTCCCTGGATGCAGCGTCGGGCTGCATTCGCTGGTACTACAACGCCGCAGGCGGCGTGCGAGCGGCCATCAGCATTGGCAAGATCCAAACTGACTCGGGATCGCGCTATGCGGCTTTCTTCGGCGACGGCAGCGCTTTCGCCTACGCGGTGGACGCCGACACGGGCAAGTTGCTTTGGAAGACTAAGGTGGAGAGCTTCCCGGTGGGGCATATTACGGGATCGCTGGTCTTCTATAACAACCGAGTCTACGTACCAGTGGCATCGGGCGAAGAAGGCGCCGGAGCGTCACCCGACTATGAGTGCTGCCGCTTCCGCGGAAGTATGGTCGCACTGGACGCGTCCACCGGCAAGCAAGTTTGGAAAACCTACACCATCACGGAAGAACCGCACAAAACCACGAAGAATAAGATTGGGACGCAGCTCTGGGGCCCCTCGGGCGCGCCCATCTGGAGCAGCCCTTCGATCGACGTCAAGCGCAACGCCCTCTATGCGACCACTGGGGACAACTACAGCGATCCCACCAGCCGCATGAGCGATGCGTTCATGGCGTTCGATCTCGACAGCGGAAAAATTCTATGGTCGCGGCAGATGACGGCTGCCGATGCGTATACGTCGGCCTGCCGCATCCCCGACAAAACCAATTGCCCGGAATCCAATGGTCCGGATTTCGACTTCAGCTCCGGGCCGATTCTGGTGACGCTCGCCAATGGGAAACGCGCTTTGGTGGCGGGACAGAAATCGGGGCTGGTGCATGCGGTCGACCCTGACAATCAAGGCGAACAACTCTGGAGCGTGCGCGTGGGCGAGGGCGGCACCAACGGCGGCGTTCAATGGGGTTCGGCGACCGACGGCACGAACGTCTATGTCGCGCTGGCCGATCTGGGTCGCGTGGTGGTTCCCTACAGCCTGAGCACCGATGTGGATCCCAAGCGCGGCGGCGGCATGTTCGCGCTGCGCCTGGATAGCGGCAAGCAAGTGTGGCACACACCGCCCGTACCGTGTGGGGATCGCAAACGATGCAGCCCGGCGCAATCGGCCGCAGTGACCGCCATTCCAGGCGTCGCGTTCTCTGGATCCGTGGACGGGCACCTGCGCGGTTACTCCACCACCGATGGTTCCATCGTTTGGGACGTAGACACCATCAAGCCGTATCCGACCGTTAATGGGGTAGAGGGGCACGGCGGATCGATGGACGGGCCTGGTCCAGTTATCGGCGGAGGCATGCTGTTTGTCAATTCGGGCTACGCGGCCGGCGGAGGGATGCCGGGGAATGTGTTGCTCGCCTTTTCGGTGGATGGGAAGTGAATGAAAGCAGAATTCAGAATGCCGGGGGGCGGTACAACGCTGGTCCATTTCTGAAACCCTAGGATTCTGAATTCTGTATTCTGGATTCTTTCCCAGGATTCTGACTTCTGAGTTCTTTCCGATGCACCTTTCCCATCGATGCTTCGCTATTACCGGCCTTGGCTATTTGCCGCCTTGGACCGTGAACGCCGGGTTCATCACCGGCGACGAAACCACGCTGATTGTCGATACGGGCGCCAACGCGGCTGCCGCATCCACCATTCATGGCTACGCATCGATTGCGCGCCCGTCGAACCGGCTGCGGGTGCTCGACACGGAACGGCATTTCGATCACGTCGGCGGCAACGCCTACTTCCGCGAGCGCGGCATCGATGTTTACGGGCATGCCAGTATTCAGCGCACCGGCGACGAGTTTGGCGCGGAGATGTCGGAATACAACGCCGAAATCTCCAATACGGCGCGCCGGTCGCGCCAGGAATCGAAAGTCTTTTATCATGAAACCCGCTTGGCCAATCCGAATTGCCCCATCAGTGCAGACTTACGCATGGATCTGGGCGGGTGCGAAGTCGAAATCCTGCTCACCCCCGGCCATACGCCCAGTAACCTCTCGGTGTATGTTCCTTCCGACGGGGTCTTGTTCTGCGGCGATTGCCTGGTGAACGGCTATCTGCCGAATCTGGACGCAGGTTCGGTCGGCGATTGGCGCATTTGGCTTGAGTCTCTCGACCGCCTGGCGGGCCTGAGTGCGCGCGTTATTGTGCCCGGTCATGGCCCAGTTGCCAAGGGCGACGAGGTACCGCGGCTCATCGAGAGCGTCAGCCAGGTTTTGCGGCGATCTATTGAAGCTGGGAGATCTCCAACCAGCTAAGACTGCTCAAGTTTTCACCGATAAGCCGATTGGATAATGGAAACGACAAACATTGCCAACGGCATCCCGATCGCTGAAATACTCCGGGCGCATGCAAAGTGGTTGCAGGCCCAGATCCAGGGCAGAGCGCATGAAGAAATGCAGGGGGAATCTTTGCAAGGCCGCTGCATCCTGGATGGCGCAACCTTGAATGGCTTGAACCTGACCGGGGTAGACCTGCAGCGCGCCGTGATCCGAGGCACCACGCTCTTGGATGCCGAACTTTCCAATGCCAAACTAGGCAAGGCAATCATTGACGCCGTGGACTTCCAACGCGCCTTGCTGGGTGGATCGGATTTCAGCGAAGCGCGTATCGCGGAAAGCAATTTCGAATCCAGTTGGATGTCCGATGCCACTTTGGCGGACGCTGAAATCCGCAACACCGGCTTTCGTAAGACCAATCTGCGCAACGCGCGCTTCCAGGGGACATTGCTGGAAGGCTGCAGGTTCCCGGCGGCCACGCTGAGCGCGGCGTGCTTCAATCACTCGCGCATCAAATTGTCCGATTTCTCAGAAAGCGACCTCACCGATGTGCAATTCGTGCGCGCCCGGGTGGAAAGCAGCCGCTTTTACGCGGCCAAAGGGCAGGATGCGAATTTCAGCAACTGCCTTTTCAAGAACTGCGATTTCTCCAGAGCAGACCTGGGGCGGGCGCGATTCTCGCGGGCGGACTTGACAGGATCGCAGTTCGATCGGGCGCAATTGCGGGATGCCGATATGCGCCATGCGCAATTGGGCGGAGTGATCTTATGCCGTGCCGATCTCACAGGCGCGCGATTCGCGGGAGCGCTGCTCCAGGCGGCGGACCTGCGCGGGGCCGATCTTGCGAACGCCCGCGAAATGTCCTCGCAACAACTGGCCCAGGCCCGCACCGACGACATGACCATCCTGCCCAATGGCTCGCGCGGCCCCTATAGGCGGAATTCTGGAGCCGAGCGCGCCGGGAACCGCGCCGGGAACGATTAACTACGCGCCGACTCCAAAGACGTGTCCCTTGCGCTCCTTGCCGGCCGCCGCTACGATTGCAGCCAGCGTGAAAACAGTAACGGCGGTAAGCGCCATGGCGCTTCCATAGCTCATCGTCCTGGCAAAAACCGCTTCGATGTAAACCACCGAACTGGCCACCAGCACGCCGCATTGATACGAAAAGCCCGGCATGAATCCACGCACAGAATCGGGCGATAGCTCGGACAAATGCGCCGGGATGATGCCCCACGCGCCTTGCACCATAAACTGAACCATAAACGCTCCCAATACCAACAGCGCGGTGGAAGGCGCATAGACCCACAGAGGAACCATAAGAATCCCTCCCAGCAGCGCAGTCACCATCACGCGACGGCGGCCGAAGCGGTCTGACAGAAGTCCCATGACGATGCCACCGAGAATCGCGCCGATCATGGAAATGCCGGTCATTACGGATCGTTGCGATGGTCCAAAGTGCCACTGGCGCTCGAGGAACGTGGGATACATATCCTGAGTGCCGTGAGAGACGAAGTTCATCATCGTCATCAGAAGCGTCAGATAGAGGAACAGCTTCCAGTGCGATGTGATGGCGCGCCCCAGCCCGCTCCAGGTTTTCTCGCGGCTCTTTTGCCAGACTTCGGATTCCTTCACGCGGAAGCGGACGAACAAAGCCAGCAGCGCGGGCAATCCGCCCAGGAAGAACAGCGGACGCCAACCCCAGCGCTGGAACAGGAAGAAATAGGAAATGGCCGCCAGTAGATTACCCGCGGCATAACCTTCCTGAAGCAATCCGGAGAGGACACCGCGCAGCCGGGGCGGAACTTTCTCCATGGCAAGCGATGCGCCCACGCCCCACTCGCCGCCCATGCCAATGCCGAACAGCGCGCGCAGCACCATAAAGGTGGCGTAGTTGGGCGCGAGCCCGGTGGCCACCTCGCAGACGGAATAGAACACCAGATCGATCATCAGTGGCAGGCGGCGACCGTAGCGGTCTGCCATCAATCCAAAAAGGAACGCGCCTACCGGGCGGAATGCCAGCGTCGCAGTAATGGAAAGGGCGATCGCGGAATCAGATTTGTGAAATTCTTTACCAATGGCGGTGAGGCACAACGTGACCAGGAAAAAATCGAAAGCATCCAGCGTCCAGCCGAGGAATCCGGCAGTCAGGGCGGCGCGGTGATCGGAAGGGGGTTCGGTCACGCGGTGGGACCGCCCGCTGCGCCGTGGCGAGAGTTGCGCACGGATGCAGTATAGCAATCGATAGGCGCTTGAATGGTATTCTCGGGATGGTGGCACCGATGACCGGGCGAAGGACAGCGTGTTTGCTGGGATGCGGCTTGGTTTTTCTCGGCGCACTCTATGCGTTTCAGAAACCGTTCCGCCAGCTTCCCGGCGTGGAATATTTCAACTTCGAGTTGACCCCCGATTGGCAAACGCCGGGCGAGTGGACCTTTGCGCGGCTGATGTTTCCGCCCGGACCGAATGACGGTTATGCGGGCCGTTTCGATGGCGATTTCCGCCAGGGACTTTCGCTGTGGACCCAGGATTATCCGCGCGCCGACCGTCATTTTTCGCAAGCCGTCCGGCGTTTGACGCGCCTTCAGACGCGCTCGGTGGAGCAGCCCGTGATGATGGAGGATGGCGACGAGGCGTTCAACTGGCCCTGGATCTACGCCGTGCAGGTGGGCGAGTGGGGCTTTACGGAAGCGGAAGCCAAGGTGATGCGCGAATATCTGCTGCGCGGCGGCTTCTTCATGGCCGACGATTTTCACGGCGACGAAGAATGGGAAATGTTCCTGAAGCGAATTCGCTTCGTGTTTCCGGATCGGCCGATCGTGGATATCCCGAACAACGACGCGATTTTTCACACCGTCTTCGACCTGGATGATCGTTTCCAGATTCCTGGCGCGGCGCACCTGTATCAAGGTTGCAAGAATTGCCGCGAAGGCGGTCAAGGCGCGCACTGGCGGGGCATCTACGACGACAAGGGACGCATCATGGTGGCCATCTCGTATAACTCGGACGTCGGCGATGCTTGGGAATTTGCGGACGATCCACAGTATCCGGAGAAGTTTTCAGGGTTGGCGATTCGCGTGGGCGTGAACTATGTGATTTACGCCATGACGCATTGAGGTGGGTCGGACGCCATGGTCCGCGTGGGAGTCCTGGTCTGGACCTAGGTCACATGTCAACGAGTGGCTAACGTAGGAGCTGTCAATGCCACCTCCCTTCATGGGCTTTCGCCTTATCTCAAGCGCGAGCGGCACAGGTACGGGATGGCGACTAAACGCTTATGGTTTCCGTGGACGGCGTTTCCCGGGAGTCATCGTCCGCTCCGAGGACCACCACTTGCGAATCAGAGCTTTCTCGCGACCAACCGGCGCTGGGCCACAGTGAGCCTTAGTAAGATGTGGGTCCACTTCCGCTGATGGCCACTCCTTAGAGAAGCTGCAGCCGTTGTGCAATGCTCCGCGCTTCCCCCAGTTGGTCAATGGCGGAATTGCGAAGGAGAAAGAAAAGTTTCTGGGCATCTTCATTTGGACTGGCCAGGTCGTACACTCGGTGGAGAGCATTGTCCGTATCAATGAAATTCTCGGCTCGCATCATCCACAAATGGTAAAGCCCTAAAATGGCGTCGCCCGACTTCAACAGCCTTCGCGTTCGATCACACACGAACGCGCGTAGCGCCTGGAGCGGATGATCGTTGGGGAGATCGGCAAGCTCGTTGAGACAACTGTACAGGATGCCAGCGTCCGTTTGGTTGCTGACATCATCCGTGCATTCGGTTCGGCGCCCGTCGAAACTTCCGTCGGTTATCCAGTCCTGAATTCGCGTGATGAAGGGGCCGGGCTTTGAAAACTTCCTAGCGACTAGGAACATGGATTCAATATTGCAGTTGGATGGCCCTCTATTTGGAACAAGCAAATACGCGGTCATTTCCGCCGATAGATTGTGGAGCACGAACTTCAAATGTTTTTGCAGGAAAGAATTGTAATAAGTGTCGCTGCGAATGTCGCGGGTTAGTCTTTCATGAGCCCAACGAATCCCATCTGGCCGGACCACATTCTGCATTCCCATTCCGAGCAATTCCCGCTCCCGGTCATCGAGGGCCCCTGTCTGAAGGCAATACAAAACAGCCTCATAGCCGACGTCGAATTTGTCAACGAATAAGATCGCGAATTTCCCCAGCCCGAGCCGAGCGGAGCCATGGGATTCCCGAACGAGTATGAGCAAGAACTCCGCCAAGCACGGAGGCGGAGTGTCTTCTTGCAGAAGGGCTTCCATAATCGCAATGCTGACCGAACCGTGACTCTTAAGCTCCTGAAGCGCGGCTCCGAACAGAGGGACCCTTCGTAGAGTATCTCGGTCTGACTCAGAATTGGTCAGTCCGCTATGACGCAGTTTTTGAATGATCAGATCGGCAAACTCCTCAGGTGTCTTTCTTGTGAGATCCACGTAGCCCGTTGTCGGCAGTAGGCCCGGGACTTGCGTATCGTCGAACCGAGCGGGGAGTATATACTCCCTCCTTTCAGCGAAGGCACGTGACTGCGCGCTCTGCCGCTCATGATTTGTCCACAGTTTTCCTGCATAGGCCGCGGAAACGAACAGCACTGTATATGCTGAGGCCTCAGAGTAGACGCTCTGCAGGTGATCATAAAGATTCTTGCCCCAAAGTGTCGCTTCTTCGTAGCGGTCGTAGAAGACTGAAATCCCTGCACGCACCAGGGCAGCGGCTACCCGGTCCACATACTGCCGATCTTCTCCCGCGAACGACAAGGCAACATCGTACCTGCGGGCGTTCGAACCGGTCGACGCTACGTCAGCCATTGGATCGCTCCAGTATTCACATTAGGCTTTGGCACTGATTTAGCTACCTACTTGCTCCGCCTAACCCACCCGTTTTCGAGCCGCGCATCCAGAACCCGCCCCAGGTCTCGCCATTCTTAGCAGTTCTACGCGAAGCAGGTCCGTATGTCCTGTGATGGAATGATAATACACGGAGGCAAGCCGGTTCGAACGCAGAGATTCAGTCCCGTTAGGNNTCCCCTGCAACGCAGTTCGAACAGCGGGTTGAGGTGTCCTGCCCGAATTATCGGCCATGGTGAATCTCTCGACTACGGCGTTGTGGGAATTGGTCCCGATAAGTCGCCTGCACGTCAATTGGCCGTAGAACGGCCTACTACTTGTTGAAGGAATCGCGCCGGTTGTCCCCAAAGTCCCAATGTGGAGACCGCCGCTCCCAGCGCTAAGGCGCGACACCCTGCCTAAGCTCGTTAGCGCTTATCGGAATCTGTCTCACTTAGCTCTTCGCCAGTTCGTCTTGCCGGGCGCGCATCTCGGCTTGAGCTTCGCGATGAATGTCGCCCATCTTGGCGCCGGACGCGATCAAGGCGACGAAACCTACAACCAGCAACGGCACTGTCACCACGACGAAAAGAATGAAGGCGAAGCGTCGCGCCATGGCCACCGGTGCGCCGAACAAGGTAAGCACCAACGTGGAAACAACCTGAAACAGGCCGATATTGCCTGGCGCTTGCGGGAGCACGCCGCCCAGCCGCAGCAGCACCATCAACGCGCCGGCCTGGGCCCACGATACGGAGTCGAATCCGTAGGCCTGCATGATGGCGTAAATCGGTACGATCTGCAGGAGCAGATAAGGAATACTCAGCGCGAAAGAGAAATACAGATAACGCGAATGACCGATGCGATGCAGGTCTTCGATGAAGACGTGGGCCCAGGAAAACAGCCGGGCATCGAGCAAAGCGTCGAGAGTTTGCTCGCGCCAGTACATGGCGACCCCAAGCAGCGCCGCGCCAAGAATGATCAGGACCGCCAGCGAGATGCTGCCGGTAGTAATGATCTCGATCGCGCGCGCGTGGCTGCGGCTCAGCGGGAAATGGCGGATGTAGCGCACGGAGAGAAACAGGCCGGCGATGAGCAGCACTCCGTCGAAAATACGCTCGATCAGCGCCGAAGCCATGGTCACGGAAATGGGAATCTTGCTCCAGCGAGCCATCAGAAAGCAGCGAATCAGCTCGCCCGCGTGCAGCGGCAGCACTTCATTGGCAAACAAGCCGACGAAGATTGCGCCCACAGAAGACCACGGCGAGACCCTACTGACGGGCTGCAGGAGGAGACTCCAGCGCCAACCCTGCACCACGTAGATCAGAATATCCGCCACGGCGGCGACGGTGATCCAACGCCAATCGAGCTCGCGAATGTCCTCCCAAAGCTCGGTCCAGCTTATGCCGTTGACCCACCAAACAAGGCAAGCCAGGGACACCACCAGCGTGACAAACATGATCACGCGGTTAGTGCGTTTGGATTCCGGGGGAGCGGGGGACATGGGGCCTAAAAAGGTTCCTACCACCTATGATAACCGCGCCCGCATTACGAAGGCATGAAAGGTCATCGCAGATAGAACAAGCTGAGGCGCGGCAGGCCGACGGATTCGAGCAGTTGCCGTTCGAGATATTGCTTTTCCAGCATGGCGAGCTGGGGCGCGCTCATTTTTCCGCGATAAGGGCGAAGCTGAAGATCGAGTTCCCGGCGGGCGCGAAGCAGTTCCTCTTCGGTTTGGCGCGAGCGGGCGAGTGCGATCATCTTGTCTTCGAGCGATGTCAGGCGCTGTTCGAGATCCTCGAGATCGCGAAAGTGCGCGGCGGCCTCGGCGGCCAACCGATCGACCGCGGAGGCGATCTCATCGAAACCTGTTAACTTGCAAATTTGCCCGGCGTTATCGCGCAGGTATTTTTCCAGATGTTCCACACCGAAGGGCGCTGCCGATTCCTTGGACCCTCGCGCCGGCGCGACGCCAGCTATGGCTTGAGCCTCGGCCATGACAGCCTGCGAGCAATACGCCACCNNCAGCGCCCAATCGAGCGGCGACATCAGGAACAGGCTGGTTCCGCGGGCCTTCTGGAAACGCTCTTCTACCTCGGTGAAATAGTTGAAGTAGTTGGAAGGCCACGCTACTTCTTCCGGCGTCATTTGTGACGATTTCGCCGCCATATGATTTCCAGGCCTTCCAGTGTCAAATCCTCGTTGATCTCTTGCACCGAGCGCGCCGCCCGTGCGATCAACTGAGCTTGGCCGCCGGTGGCAATCACTTTGGTATTGCTACCGAGTTCTGCCACAACGCGCCCGACGATTCCATCGATTAAGCCGGCGAATCCGTAATACAGCCCGGATTGAATGCTGTTCACCGTGTTCTTGCCGATCAGGCAATCGGGCTCGCGAAGATCCACCATGGGCAAGCGCGCGGTCTTGGCGAAGAGGCCGCTGATGGACATGCCGATGCCGGGGCAGATCATGCCGCCCAGATACTCGGCGTTGGCCGACACTACATCGAAGTTAATGGTGGTTCCAAGATCCACCACCACCGCGGGTCCACCATAGCGATGAAACGCCGCCACGCCGTTCACCACGCGGTCAGCGCCGACTTCTCTCGGATTGTCGTAGAGCACCTTCAACCCGATGTCCGTTTCCGGAGTAATAAAAAGAGGCGTTGAGTGGAAATACCGCTCGGACATCGCGGCCAATGGCGCATCGAGCGTTGGAACCACGCTGGCGATGATTATGCCATCCACGCGCGACAGGTCGAGCGAGGCCAAGGCGAACAGATTGCGCATCAGCACGCCCCATTCGTCGGCGGTCTGCTCAAGAATGGTGCGAAGCCGCCAGCGGCCGATTAAAACCTGGCCTTCAAAGGCGCCGATGGTGATATTGCTGTTTCCAGCGTCTAAAGCTAAGAGCATGGGCGCACTCCTCCGGCGATGATCACGTTCTGTTTTCCGTCATCTCCCCGCAGCACTAGAAAACCCGAGGGGTCAAGGCCGGCCGTGGTGCCCTGGAGCATCGCGTCGCCTTGGTCGACATAAACACGGCGGCCGTAAACGAAGCTGGAAGCGCGCGAGAACATGGCCAGGATCGGTTCCCTGCCCTCCTTTTCGAGGAGCGAGCAGAAGCTTGTGACGCTGGAAACCAGCTCCACCAGCAGACGCTCGCGCGAATGCACGCGCCCCGTCGCCATGCGGAGCGAAGTTGCGATCGCGGTCAGTTCGTCTGGAAAAGCCGCATGATTCACATTGATACCGATTCCTGCAATGATAGCTGACCCTTCCAGCTGCGTGAGTATCCCCGCGCATTTCCTGGATTGAATCAGCACGTCATTGGGCCAGC
>PKZC01000271.1 GCA_003132905.1 Bryobacterales bacterium
CCACTTCTACGTCGCGCACCCCGCAGCTTATCAGCTTATCGGCGCAAACCCGAGCGATAGATATCGTGCAACCGCAGCAGGCCGAGGCACACACCGCTCGATGGATCCACCACCGGCAGCACCGAAATCTGCGACGGGCGGTCTTCCATCAACCGCAATGCGTCCTGTAAGCGCGCATCGGGCGAGATTGTTGATGGACGCGAAGTCATCACCGCCGACGCGTTAAGCCCGCGAATATCGTCATGAGCCTGCAGCGCGCGGCGCACGTCGCCATCCGTCACCAGGCCAATGAGGCGCTGATCCGAATCTAGAACGCAGGCCGCGCCGTACGGAAAATGCGTCATCGCGATCACCACCTGCTTGAGCGAATCATCGGAATGGGCCACCGCAATTTCATCGCGGCTATGCATCACGTCGCGAACCGTCAGCCGCAAGCTTCGCCCCAGGTGTCCACCGGGATGAACGCGCCCGAAATCCTCGACGCCGAAGTTACGCGCCCGCATCAACGCCACAGCCAGGGCGTGGCCCAACGCTAGAGCCACTGTGGCGCTGGCCGTGGGCGCCAGATTCCCAGGATCGGCCTCGCACTCCACCGATGCATCCAACACCACGTCCATTTCCAATGCCAGCGGCGCCGAGGGATTGCCAAGAATGCCGATGCGCTGCGACGGCAGCCCGCGCAAAAATGGAATGATCTGCAACAACTCAAACGTGTTGCCGCTTTTTGAAACCATCAAGGTGGGATCGCCGGGCGAGTAGAGGCCCAGATCGCCGTGCGCAGCTTCGGCGGCGTGCAGGAACACAGCCGGCGTTCCGGTGCCGCAAAGCGTGGCGACGATCTTGCGCGCAACATGGCCCGACTTGCCCAGGCCGGTAACCACCAGCTTGCCGGGATGCGCCAGAATGATTTCGATAGCGCAGCTCAGGTTCCCGTCCAGGCGTTCGGCGGCCCGCGCCACCGCGTCGGCCTCAATCCGCATGGCTTTTTGAGCGGCCTCAATCCAGAGTGAGGCCGGTGCGTTTACATCCATAAGGTTGACGGAACCATCATCTCATTGCGTGCCCGCGGAGCGTGAGGCCGAATTTCGGGACGCGGGCGACTCTTTCGTCCTTACGCCGAAAGCGAGAACACCCTCCGCGCCGAGAATAGGTTCGATCGTCAAGATGACGGGGCTGTTGGTAGAGCCGAGTGAAAACTCTTGCACTTCGATTTCGGCCGGCACGCGCTTTTGAAGCGCCTGGCGCAGAGAGCGCCGCACAGGCTCCCGGTCCTGGGGCGCCAGACAATCGAAAATGGATCGGTCGACGCCAGGCACATCGGCCAGCAGCGAACGGTTGATGAAAAGCGGCTGCCCTTCTGGTGAAACCGCCAGCAACAAATCCGGCGGCTCCCGGAGCAAATGGTTCAAGCTGGTGTGCAAGCTTTGACGGTTTTCCTGGCTGCGCAGCAACGCATCCACGTCGGTGAGAGTGAGAATGGCCCCTTCGATTGTTCCGTCCGGTGTCTTGGATGGCCGGATTTTCATGGCATAAGACCGCCCCTCCAGATCCTGAACGTTTTCCTCGCGATGCTGCATGTGGAGTATCGCGTCGCGGATCAATCCGGGAAGGTCGGCGACCTGGAGATTCGGTTTAATGTCGCCGATCGGCCGGCCCACGTCGGTGGGGATCAGGTTCAAGACCCTCTGCGCGGCCGAGGTGAAGCGTCGTATTCGCAAATCGCTATCGAGCATCACAAAAACCACGTCCACCGAATCGATCAGATTGGTAAGATCGCTGTTGGCCTCCGCCATTTCGGCATTGCGGTTTTGCAATTCCTCATTGACGGTGATCAGCTCTTCATTAGTGGCTTGCAGCTCCTCTTTGGCGGTTTCCAGCTCTTCATTAGTGCTCTGCAGCTCTTCATTGCTGGAGAGAATTTCTTCGTTGGCCGATTGCAGCTCCTCATTGGTGGATTCCTGTTCTTCAATGATCGAGCGCAGGTCGTCCTGGGTGCCGGCCAATTCTCCGCGCAGCGCCGCCAGTTCGCGCTCCGCCCTCGATCGGGTGGTTGCTTTCCCCGTGGCCTGGCCTTTTGCAGAAAGCCGTTCGGCGGCGGCCTCTTCCCGGCGGCCAGTATCGAACAAGACCAGGTAGCAGGGATTTGTGGCGCTCCCCGGGGCGGATTTTTCAGTGACAGGGGTCACTTCCAGAGTCAATTTCGTGATGCCGGAACCGCTTCTTACCCGCACGCCGGTCTTGCGAACTGCACCGCCCGTCTTCTTGGCCTGATGCATGGCGGCGCGAAGGTCGATGGCCAATCCTTCCCGGGCCATTTTCAGCAGATTGAGAGTCGCCTGGCCCGGCGGCTGCTCCAGGAAAGGAGCGGTGCGGCCGCGAAACTGAAGGATATCGAACGAAGAATTGATCAGAACACCGGCTGGCGAATAGCGCGACAACACGATACGGTCGGCTTCCCGGCCGAGATCGATCTCGGGCTGCGCTGCAAGCCTCTGTCTGCGGAACTGCGGCGGTTCGTCCGTCAATTCGACCAGACTAAAATCCAGGTGGGGGCGGGACGAAGTGGGAAGTCTGGAATAGACTTTGTGCTTCTTGTCGAGCTGCCGGAACACCTCGGAGCCCGCATCCACGCTCTCGGAGTGTCCCAGCACAAGATAGCCGTCCGGATTCAGAGCGTAGTGAAAGGCGGCCAGCACCTTCCTTTGCAGAGGCGTGCCCAGATAGATCAGAAGATTGCAGCAGCTTATGAGATCCATGCGGGAGAAAGGTGGATCCCTGGTAACGTCCTGAATGGCGAAGATACAAAGATCGCGAATCTGTTTGTCGATCTGATAACCGCGGTCAGACCGGGTGAAGAATTTCTGCAGGCGTTCAGGGGAAACATCCGCGGCAATATTCTCCGGGTAATGGCCGTCGCGCGCCACCTGAATGGCTTGCTTGCTGATGTCGGAGGCAAAAATCTGGACGGACGAAGCGCTACGCGACGATTGCAGGCACTCCACCAACAGCATCGCGATGGAATAGGCTTCCTCCCCGGTGGCGCAGCCGGGAACCCACACGCGGATCGGCAACTCACCGCGGTGATGCTTCAACATCTCTGGGATCAGATCGTTCTTCAGATATTCGACCGTCTCCGGCACCCGAAAGAAAGAGGTCACATTGATGAGCAGATCGCCATATAGACCTTCCACTTCGGATGGATCGGCTTCCAGACGCTTCAGGTAAGCGCCCACGGTCTCCAACTTGTTCAGCACCATCCGGCGCGAGATGCGCCTGCGGAGCGTGGCGGGCTTGTACTGGGAAAAGTCGACCCCGGTCATGCGCTTGACCAGGCGAAAGATACCATCGAGCTGTGTTTCGTGCGCCGGCGTCTCCGGTCCGTCCCGTGGGTGCGCCTCGCGCAAATAGGGATGTCCGGCGATGCGCGCCAGTTCTTTGGCGATTTGAGCCGGCGTAAGCACAAAATCCGCAGCGTCGAAGTGAAGGCTGGCGCTGCGCGGCATGTCCGGGTATTTGGCGGTTTTCTGATCCTGAGCGAAGGCGATGCCACCTTCGGCTTTAATGGCAGCCAAACCCAGCGTCCCATCCGTGCCGGTACCCGAAAGCACCACGCCGATGGCTTGGCTTTTCCGGTGGCCTGCCAGGGAGCGGAAGAAAGCATCGATCACCATACCGTGGCGATCCGCTTCTTGGATTACGTGCGCCACCAGACCGCTGTCCTCCATCGTCAGAGTTGCGTTGGGCGGGATCACATAGATGTGATTCGGCTGCAAATGCGTCTGTCCATGCGCTTCCGTCACGGGCATTTGCGTCGCTTTGGAGAGCAGTTCGCTCAACATGCTTTTGTATGTCTTGCTGAGGTGAGACACCAGCACGAATGCCATGCCGGTGTCGCTCGGCAGCGCTTCCAGCAGCTCGCGGAATGCTTCCAGGCCGCCGGCTGAAGCGCCCACTCCAACCACGGGCACGGGCGAAGCAGCATCTGGATGGCCAGGTGGATCGGACGGAACTACGTTCTTTACTTGGGGAGTTTTCGCCTTTTTCGCGGGCTTCCCGCGTGGTATCTTCTTCGGCATTTGCTCAAAGACTGAGTTTGCTTAGGATACAGTATCAGAATTTTATTGCGATGGGAAAGAATATGAAGAAAATTGTCTATTGAATTGAGGCCGTATCTTCTGTCTGCCCCGCTACGAAGGCGCAATAGCCGTGGCTGGTCAAGACCTGAGCGATGGCGTGGGCAATCCAGTGACTGCTTTGCCTGTGGGTGGTTTGGAGGCCCTTCGTGCGCAATTGCCGGGATGCCAGCCTCATCTCACTGCTTTCGCAGATAGTGAGCGCTAGTTCGGAGCGGATAGCTCGTGACGCCTGCATAACAATTGCCAACCGTTCACCGAGATTGTTAAGGCCAGAAGAAATTTGTATGCCCGGTGACTTCCTGGTTGCCATGACAAACCAATCTTGGAAAAGACCAGGATAGAGCCTTTCAAGAAGTCCCCGGGCATGGAGCGCGAAGCGGCGGTCGCTAGGCGTTTGGCCCGCCCGCAGTGGCAGCGGACGCGCGGAAGTCGCTTCGGTTACAACTGTGATTGACTTCATGGCGGAACAAGGCGAGACGGGCCTTTTCAGCGGCTTCCCACGAGAGCCGGCACGAACGTCGCAACAGATCGACTTCGGATTCTATTCCTAAACCGACGAGATCTGTCATCTTGCGCACAAAATCGGCGTAGGTGCGCGTTGTCTCCCGGTAATCGGACACCAGACGAATACGTTCCTGGCACATCATAGGGCTTAATCCTATCACATAGGAGGAAATAAGAATTTACCCTAAAGGAACCGGCTTAACCGCCGATAAACAAATCAAGTCGAAAATGTTACCGGGTCTCACAACCGTCTCGCTGCCGCAGATCTACTGCAGATCCTGCCACCTGTCCACCCGCTCCGACGTGGTGCGCTGTCTGCACTGCAACCGGCCACTGAAAGCCGTCAGCGCGCCTGNNCCGGATCCAGGCGCGCGGCCTTATTGGCCGGCCAAATCCCAAAAAACAGCCCGATCGCTACCGACACCACCACGCCCAGCGCCGCCGCCCACAATGGAACCGCCGTGGGGAGCGCCGGGTAAATCAGACGGCAGGCCAGAGAAACCGCCCACCCCAGCGTCATCCCGATCAGCCCGCCCAAACCGGTAAGCACCACGGCTTCGGTGAGGAACTGCAGTACGATGTCGGCCCGGCGCGCACCAATAGCCTTGCGAATACCGATCTCGCNNGACACCAGCATGATGTTCATCACCCCGATGCCGCCCACCAAAAGCCCCACCGAACTCATCACCACCATCACCAAGGCGACAATTTCGGTGACGCTATGGAACTGTTCCACCAACTGATCGGACGTGGAGATGGAGAAATCGTCGGGCTTGTTCGCTGGAACGTGCCGCTGGATGCGCATCACGGCCGACGCTTCGTCCACAGCAGCGGCCATGCGGCCGGGCTTGGCATTCACGAACAACAAATTCTCCTTGGACGCCGGAAACAGCTTGTGCATGCTGAAATACGGCAGATAGATATTCGTGTCGTCCTGGCCAGGGAACGAATTGGCCGGGCGCTCGGTGACGCCGATGACCTCGAATTTATGGCCATTCACATCGATCCACTTGCCGACCGGATTTTCACCGTTGAACAAGGCCCTGGGGACATCGGCGCCGATCACGGCCACCGGCATGCGGTGCTCGTTTTCGATACCGGTAAAGAAGCGCCCTTCGTGCATCTCAACTTGACCGCTCTGGGCGTAGGATTCTTCGGTGCCCACCGGGTTCGCATTGTACAGTTCATTGCCCTTGTAGCGCGCGATATTGATTTGCGGCGTGTTCCCGAAGGTGTTCGGGATCAGATACGGGCTCACCGATTCCACCGAAGGGCAGCGTTGTGCAATGGCCAAGCCGTCCTCATACGTGATGGGCTTACGCCGTAGCATTTCGGGCGTGCGGGTTTGAAAGCCGATGGGGAACTTGAAGATGATGGCGGTGTTGGTGCCGAAGCCGCGGATTACTTTGGTCACCGCGCCATCCAGACCGGCAATGATGGAGCCGACGCCGATAATGGTGCCGGTGCCGATGATCACGCCCAGGATGGTCAGGAACGACCGCATCTTGTGTTCGCGCACCGTGTCGAGCGCCAATCCAATCGCGGAAGTAAGTTCTACCCGAGTCATTTGGTCACGCTCATCTTTCCACCCTCAATGCTTCGATAGGATCAAGTTTGGATGCCTGCTGCGCCGGGTAAATTCCGAAGAACAGGCCAACGGCAGTGGAGAGGCCCACGCCCATCAGAACCGCCGACACCGGTACGGCCATGGGAACCGATGTAAAGCTTCGCACCGCGGTAGCAACCACCCAGGCGATCACCACTCCGATGAGGCCACCCAAGCCTGCGAGCATGGCGGATTCCACTAGAAACTGATTGAGGATATCCTGGCGGCGCGCGCCCACCGACTTGCGGATGCCGATCTCGTGCGTGCGCTCGCTCACCACGGCCAGCATGATGTTCATGATGACGACGCCGCCCACCACCATAAAGATCGATACGACGGCGACCGCAGTAGCGGCAATCGCGTTGGTAAGCTGATCCCAAGCGCTGACCAGCGCATCGGACGACAGGATGGAGAAAGTATCGTCCTGGCCCGGGCCCTCGTGGCGCCGGGCGCGAATCAGCATGCGGATTTCATCTTTGGCTTGCTCCAGAACTTTCTGGTCGGCAGCGCGCGCGGCGTAGCGAATGCCGGTGCGCGATCCATAAATCTGAAAGTAACTCTCGATTGGAATGTCCACGAATGCGTCCTGCGACTGGCCGAAGACGCTGCCTTTGGCTTCCGCCACGCCAATCACCGTGAACGGCCGGCCTTCGATCTTGAACTCCTTGCCCACCGGATCGGCATCCGCAAACAGGTTGCTCTTCAAATCCGCGCCGATTACAGCGACCATGGAATGGTGCCGGTCTTCGACGTCAGTAAAGTAGCGGCCATTGGCAATCTGGGTATTGCCGAGCGCGGCCCAGTTGTCGGTGCCCCCGTTCAAATTGACATTGCTGAGCGTTTGAGAACCGAGAGAAACGGTGATCGTGCGCCCGGCGCTCATTCCGAAATCGTTCACCAGCGTGGCGTGATCTCTTAAATATTGAAATTCTTCTGGGCTCAGCTCCGGATTCCTCTTCTGCATTTGCAGGTATTTCTTGGGATCGAAGTTGCCCAGGAACGCGATTTTGACGATGCGAAACCCATCTGATCCCATGTTGGAAACGGTGTTGGCGATGTAGACATCCATGCCATGAATCATGGACATGACGCCAATCAGGGTTGTGGTGGCGAGGATAATACCCAGCAGCGTCAGAAAGCTGCGCAGCTTGCTGGCGCGCAACGAATCGGCCGCAACCGATGCAGCTTCGCGAAAGGAAGCGGTTTGTCGGGAACGTTTTGCCACTGAGATTAAGAGACGAAACCTACTGTAACGTTGTTCCTTACTTCTAACACCCAGTTTACGAGAACCTGATCCAACCAGAAGCGCGGCCTGGTTTTCGAGATGAATCCGAGATGGCCGCCATGCTCCACCGCCAGCAAGCGCAGGTAAGGATTTTTCGAAAAGGCCGGATGATTGTAGACCGAAAAGGGGATAAGCGGGTCGTCTTTAGCCTGCACCACAAGCGTGGGGACGCGGATGCGATCCAGAAACTGGTTGGACGACTGCGTAGCGTAATAATTATCGGCGTTGCCGAAGGCGAACGCCTGAGCGGTAAACCGATCGTCGAAATCATATATGTTCCGTACCAATTCCAAACCCGCAAGATCGAACAGGCCGGGCGTGAGTCGCTCTTTCGCGCGGACGCGCTCCTTCAGCCGCGTGACAAATCTGCGGGCATAAATGATGTTGGACGGCCTATCGAGCTGGCGCACGCAGGCCGCGAGATCGATAGGCGTGGAAACCGCCATTACGCCTGCGATTAAATTTGACGCCGAATGCCCGAGTTCCCCCGCCAGTTTCAACACGACATTGCCGCCGAGTGAAAAGCCAACCAGGAAGATCGGCGCTGGGCGGGGAAGCTGCCGGATTACCGCAAGCAGGTCCGACGTCTGGCCGGAATGATACAGCGTCCGGCCGCTTAAGTGTTCGGTGCCGCCGCAGCTTCGCATGTTGAAGCGATGCACGGCGCATCCTGCTTCGAGCGCGGCCTGGGCCAAGCTGCGCGCGTAACCCGCGGCGCTGGATCCTTCCAGTCCATGGACCAGAATCAGTTGTGCCACCGGCTCGCACTGCGGCGCTTGCGAATGCACCAGCACCTGGACGCCCGGCTCGGTGTCGTAGAACCTGGCTGTAACCGGAAAGCGCCCTTCGTCCAGATGACGATGCCAGTAATTGCCCGCGATGGTGAGCAGGTGAGGATTGCGAAAGAATGGGACGAACGGCCGCAACAGACCATTCTAAATGGGATAGCGGGAGGCAGGAAAAAAGAGAGGGGACGTACAAGGAACCATCCCCTCAAATCATGGACCAAGACGCTATCGAGCGGCCCTGATACGCTGCGCGCGGCCACCACATAGCCACGCCAATCAGAAGCTGCTCTCTAGGTCAAACAGATCGGCAGGCGCAGCGAAAGAAATAGTGAGACGTTGGTACTAAGTAATGCGGCCGCGATTATCGGGGAGCGCTGTGGCCGGCGCACTGCATTACACCCAGATACCGGGTCCATGGGCCCACCGCCTCGCGGTATTGGTAGGCCATAACCCTTGAGATCTGATGCAGATGAGTTAAGTCGTGCGCGGCCCATGTGGCCAGCAATTCCGACAGCGTAACGACGCCCAGGGCCGGATGCCGCCCGCGCCGCGCCAGGTCGCCAGGCTTTAGATTCAGTGTACGCAGCTCTTCCAGGTTTTCTGACCGCAAAGTGGCGAATTCATCCAATAACTGTCCGAGCGACTTGCCCTGGCTCTCCCGTCCTTGCGCTTCGCGATCGAACGGCTCAAACGGCTTGGCTTCGCCGAATTGCAATATCGTCCTGGCGCGCGGCATCCAATCCGTGCGTTCGCCGTGATTCAGATGGCCGACGACATCGAACACGCTCCAGGTGTTTTCACCTTCATTCCGGAACGTCCAGGTTTCCGGCAGATCGCGCAGCAGCGCATTCAGCGCGGCGGGCGTGCGAGCGAGAAGGCCTATCGAATCGGGCAATTGATGTTGCATGTTTCAGGAACAGGCCGTGTCCAAAATCTTTTGGATCAGGGCATCGTAGGGCAGTCCAGCGGCGGCCGCCGATTGTGCGAAGTCGTCTTCACAAGCCAGCGATGGATTCGGNNCCTGCGTCAGGCGCACGTCCACTCGGCCGAAGCCACGAATCTTCAGCACCCGATACACTTTCCGCGCCAGGCGCGCCAGCGTTTCATTCAGGCCGTTGGGAAGCTCGTTGGCCGGGCCGTTCTGAATGCCCCACTTCTTGCGATAAGTGTCGTCCCACTTGGCTTTGAAGGTGGCAAACTTAGGCGTGTCCTCGGGAACCTCATGAAAAAAGATTTCGCGCGGCGGTAAAACAGTGAGCTTGCGATTGCCCATTACGCTGAGATACAACTCGCGCCCGTCGATGTACTCTTCAATCAGCGCATCACAGTGGAATTTCTCGTGGATGAAGCGCGCGCGCTCCAGCGCTTCCTCTTCGCTCTTGGCGAACGACGCTTTGGCGATACCGTCGGACGACTCTTCACCGACAGGTTTGACGAAAGCGGGATACACGAACCTGCGCAATCGCTTCAGGGGACGCTGCTCGGTGGAAATGACAAAATGCGGCACGCGCACGCGATGATAGGCCAGCACCTTTTTCGCCAGCGCCTTATCCTTGCAAAGCATCAGCCCGTCGGGACGCGCGCCGGTGTACTTCACGCGCATCAGCTCGAGCAACGCCGGGATGTTCGGCTCATTCGCTCTATTGGAATGAAAAGATTCAGTGAGATTGAAGACCACTTCCGGCGCGAAGTTCTTCAGTTTTTCGACGATGCACACCACATCGTCGAACACGGCCAGCGTGTCCACGTCGTGCCCCAGGCGCTGCAGACAGGCCAGCACATCGGCTTCGGTGGGCTTGTCTTCTTCCTTCAACTCTTGTGGAGAGAAAGTGCCCGCCCCAGCGGCGCGATAAGCCACGTCGAACAATACCAGCACCTTCACGGCTAGACGGACCTCTTGAAGCGTCCGGTGTGCAAGTGATTGGTGACCATGGCCGATAAATACGCGGCGAGTTCGAACGAAACGCGCGCGCTATCCGGCGGCGGAGGAAATGTCAGCTTCAGTTCTTGGCAGCGCTCGATCAATTTGCGCACCAGCATATCCACGGTGTACTTGTGTTGTCCGGTCCAGCGCACGATCGAACCGACCAGCCGGGTGCGATTGCGTCGCATAACTTTTGCCGCAGACTCTCCGTTCGGCTCACCAACTCCGAATATAACGCGCAAATCGGCGTCGTAAAAGTCCGGGAAATCTTCGGCGTAGAGTTTGCGGCGTTCCGTGTAGTAACGCGCGAGAGTTTTTCTTAGCCGGCTGGCTTCATAAATGCGCCGCACGCGCTTCACTTTGGGCGCTGTATCCCGCGCCTCTTCCATCAGGCAATGCACCAATTCCAGTTTGTCGAGCGCCTTCCAGCCTCGATACTGTTCGCGCCACTGTTCCGGCGTGAGCGACAACCAGACCGCGAACGTCTCGGCAAAATCTTCATCGGGATGCGCCTGCGCGTACCAGTTGGGCAGGTTTCGCACAAAGCTCTTGCTGTAAGGCCGGGGCTGGTAGGTTTCGGGCGAGTATTCAGTTTCAGGATTTCCGAATACGGCGCGCCAATCGTCGCGGAAAGAGAAGCGATAGGCGTGATCGATGGCGTGTCCGCTCTCGTGCCGCAGCAGTTGCTGGCACCACTCCAGCGTGCCGCCCTCCACCTGCAGCATCTGATGCATTTCGAGAGTCTTCAGGCGTGGATGCGCCAGATAAAACGGAATCGCGATGGCCGGAACTCCAGCCGGAGAAAACCATTCATCGCCCAGATAGCAGGCCGGACGAAACGCCAGCCCGTGCGCGCCGAGCTCGTCATAAAGCTGCTCGATGCGGCCTTCGAGCTCGCTACCGGGGATGTGCACGCCCAGATCGCAGATCCGCTTTTGGAGCAGCTCATCGTCCTTCAGGACAACCCACGGTATGGGCGCGGGGGCCGCATGTTCGGGGACGCCGGACGGCGGATCGTGTCGCTCCACGGCTTTCATCCTAGCAGGCCGCTGAAAAGGCCCGGCGCGATTTCCGACTTTTCATTGGAGAGGACCGACAGGTGGATTTTTCCGGCTATGGGCAGTTGGGAGGGTGCTTCAGTCGAGACCCCGCCATTGCTGCTCGTCCAGGCCTTTGATGATCAAATATCCCATAAGCGTCCCCTCACCCAGCAGACCTATAATTCCCGGGAAGGGCGAAGTCGCATGGTCCAAAGCCGGCCAGGTTGTGATCAGCCAGCAAACACCCGCGCCAGCCATGAAAACGCCAACAGTTTTGGGAAGAAACCGCGATCGCCAGACGAGGTAGCCCGTCAACAGGCAGTACAGGCCAAAAAAAAGGAAGTTATTAATATGCGCTGAGTTGTACCATGACAACTGCGGAAGCCAGCAGCCCGCCAGGCTGACGATTGCGGCAACCGCCGAAATCCACTTGTTCACTGGCCATAGTAAGTGGGATAGCAGCAAGGTCATACCGCTGTAAAGGACTCCCGCGACCACAGTCGCCTGGTCACCCCGGACCAGCATCTTGCGGCGGATGAGTATGATCGCGGCCACTCCAAAGACGATGCTGATCAAGTAAAGCACACCGGCAAGCCGGGCCTCCAGACGGGGCGACACTTCGAAGGGCTTTGTCATACGAATAACGTACGCTGATTCGTGGCCTCAAGTTCCAGGGAAGGGCCTCTTTTTTGTGGCTCCGCAGCGTGCTAGCGCCGAGGTCGGGAACCGAGCTTCAAAATGCGCTGGCGCAACGCAGGATCCTGTTGCAAAGCCCGAACGTATGTCGATTCCTCTGGTGCGCTCTTGGCGCGTTGTATCGCGGGCGTAAATGGCGAAGCGTGTAGCGCCATCGCGGCGCGGCGTGTTTCAAACCGATCCCAATCGCCGGCTCGTGAACCCGAAATCTCGTAAATCATTGAACCGTTGGCGAGATGCCGCAAGGTGCGGGCCGGCGTGCGATAGGCGGGGTTAACCCGTAGCATCGATTCCTCACGCTGCAAGATTTTGGCCACCAGCGGGTTCGCCGGACGAAAGCCGAGTTTGCGATAAAACCAGAACGCGCCGGATTCGATGGCCTCTTCATTGTGAGCTCCGAGCTGATAAGGGTCGACCGAAAAGCAGGTGACCGCGAGCAATTGGTGGAACAGCCGCAGCAAGTGCGCGTAAAGCCAGGCGGTTTCGCCTTCGCGAAAGGTGTAATAGAGGTTGAAACCGACCTCCATATGCTCGAACAGCGTCAGGCATTCGATGTAGCCGATGGGGACCCCGTTCTTGAAGAACATTCCCGCGTGATACGCACGCAGCGGAAGGCGATGCTCTTTCGGAACTCCCGAAACGAACACCTCGACGCCGCGGCCAAAGTCGGCGCGAAGCACGTGAGCCGGGTCGCCATAGGTGAAACCATGCAGCTCGCGATAACGCATGGCCGATGTTTCGCGCGCGAAGTCGAGCATTTTTTCGCCGTCAGCGCGGTTTAGTTTCTGAATCGCGAGCGCGGGCGATTGCAGTTCGGCAGCCAGCGACACATCGGCGCGGCGGATTAACGGCGCATCGTGATAGAAGATTTTTCGCCGACCGGAGAAACGCCCATTGGTTCGAGTAGCGCGCGAATCGCCCAGTTCCCACCGAATCGCGATCTTCGCTTGCGCGAATAGCTCGGCGCGATCTTCGGCTGGTATGGGCAGAGCATCGATGCGCGAGATCAACCAGCGCAGATCGGAACCGCCTGCCGGCTTCGCCGCGCGAAACCAATCCATATAAGGAATGTTCGCTTCCACCAGCAGGTCTTCGTTCGCAAAAGGATGCAAGCGGCGCAGCAGCGGCCCGAGGAGCGACGCGTCATAGCCATCCCAATCAATTTCGACGGCCTTAGGATGATGCTCTACCAGCCAGCGCGTCATGTCGTAGGTGAACAGTGCCGAGAACGCGGTCCCGACGACGCCGGAGACGTCGGGTTCTTCGAGCGGCACAAGATCCACATCGGCGCGCCGCAGTTGCGCAACCTTCTTTGGAATCTCCTGAAGCAAGTCGTCGGCAAGCCCGAGAACTTCCGCGTTCGGCGGATAGGCGCGAAAAAACAGCAGCGCTTCGTGAAAGCGGATCAGCGATGCGGCATCGGGAAATCGCGCCCGCCCCATTTGCCGAAGTAAGCCCGAAAGCGCGGCGTGTTCCTTGGTCCCAAAGGCGCGTTTGAAAGCTTCCAGCCGATCCAGATCCATCGGGAGTAGACTAACAGAAGCCATGCGACGCTCGATCACAGCCCTTCTGTTTTTCGCGGTAAGCGCTCTGCTTTACGGTCAAGATTCCAAGCTGTACGTCGTGACCCATGTCGACCTCACACCCAACTACACGGTCGACGGAACCGCGGCGCTCGAAAGGTTCGCATCCGATAGCCGCAAGGACAAAGGCGTGGTGCGTTTCGAGCTGCTTCAGGATGTTTCGCGCAAGAACCATTTCACTATCGTGGAAGTGTGGGAGAATCACGCGGCCTTCGATGCGCACCTGGAGGCGGATCACTCCAAGCAGTTTCGAGAGAAGCTACAGCCGATGTTGGGAAGCCCCTTTGACGAACGTCTGCATAACATCCTGCAGTAATCACTGGGCCGCCGATAGTTCCTTCACCAGCTGATACAGGAACGCCTGCCCTTCGTAAAACGAATTCACGTTCATGCGTTCGTCCCGTCCGTGCGCGCGGACGTCGTCGCGGTCGCCGAAGAAACCCGACACGCCGTAGGTGGGAATTCCCGCGACACGCAGGTAGCGGCCATCGGTAGCGCCGGTGCTCATTACAGGAATGGTCACAACACCGGGCCACATAGTATCGCTCAGGCGCGCAACTGCCTTAAGCAGGTCTTTCCGCATCGGAGAAGCCGGGCCCACGTCCACGTCGCCTTGCACATGGATTGCGACCTGTTCATCCCCGATGGCCAAGCGAAGAGCTTTTTGCACCGATTCGATGGAATCGCCGGGGAAAATCCGGCAATTGATATTGGCGCTCGCAAGCTGCGGGAGCGCGTTCAACGCATGCCCTCCGGCCAGTTCGGTGGCTACGCAGGTGGTGCGCAACATCGAATTCCAGCGCGGCGAAATGGCTGCCACGCGCTGCATCGCATCTCTTGCGACATCAGGCGATCCGTCCGCGATTTTGACCAGGTCTGCCTTTAACGGTCCGTCCTCCACCTTCGCCATTTCCCGAAAATAGGCGCGCGTCACTTCGTCCGTCTTGAGAGGGAAACTGTAGCGCGAAAGCCTTTCGAGCGCCGTGGCCAAATGATAGATGGCATTGTCGGCCAGCGGCACCGAGCTGTGGCCGCCTTTATTGTGGACTTCGAACTTGAAATCGGCGTACGATTTTTCGCTCACCTGAATGTTGTTGGCGATCTTCTTGCCGCCCACCATCACGCCCCCGCCGCCCTCGTTCAAGCAGAGATCGGCATCGATCAACTCGCGCTTATTCTTGAGCAGCCAGATAATGCCGCTGTAAGGTCCGCCGCCTTCTTCGTCCGCGGTGAGCGCGACGATGATATCGCGATCCGGTTTGAATCCTTCTCGCTTGTAGCGAATCAGGTTCGCGATCCAGACGGCGGCTTGTGCTTTATCGTCCGACGTCCCGCGTCCATAGAAGTAGCCGTCCTTTTCCACGAGTTGGAACGGATCGGTGCTCCAATCCTCGCGATTGGCTTCCACAACGTCGGTGTGCGCGAGCAGCAGAATCGGCTTCAGGGTCCCGGCGCCGTGATATCGAACAACCAGGTTCGCTTTTTTCGGAATGGCACCGCCCACAAAAATGTCGGACTCGGGGAAACCGGCGGCGCGTAATCGTGCAGCAACCATTTCCGCCACGGGCGTTGTAGATCCGGTGGTATATCCTGACCGGATCTCGATCATTTCTTTGTATATTTCGCGTGCCAGTTGCCGATCGGCGTCGGGCGGCACGGCCGCCATTGCAGTACCCACGGCGAGCGTCCATAACACCAGGGGCAGCGCTGAAAGCCGGCACATGCGCGGATTGTACCATGCCGAAACGCTGAAACCCGAGCGCGTCCAGACCGTCTGTTACTATGACAATCGTGCGCGTAAAGGTGCTGTTTTTCGGCATGTTGAAGGACATCGTCGGACGTTCGGAAGACCATATCGACGTGGCCGAGGGCGCACGCGTGGAATCGGTGTTCGCGCGCTACGCGGGACATTTTCCGCGGCTCACCGAGTTGCAATCCAGCATCGTATTGGCGTGCAATCAGGAATTTTGCGAGCGTTCGGCGGCGATTCACGAGGGCGACGAGATTGCATTCCTGCCGCCGGTAAGCGGAGGCACGGGCCGCTATACGCATCAGATCTGTGACGATGAAACCGGCTGCTTCTTCGCACTGACGCGTGAGACTATCGATACGCCCGCCATCGGCCGGCAACTACTGCGCGGCGAGGACGGCGCACTGGTGGATTTCGAGGGCGTCGTGCGAAACAACACCAAAGGCCGCGCTACGAAATTTCTGGACTACGAGTGCTACGAACCCATGGCGGTAAAGATGATGGCCGAGATTGGGCGCGAGATCGCGGCCACGCATTCGATCGGCCGCATCGCGATGGTGCATCGGCTGGGACGATTGCAGATCGGCGAAGCCAGCGTGGTTATCGTCGTCACCGCCCCGCATCGCAAGCCTGCGTTCGAAGCGGCGCTCGAAGGCATCAACCGGTTGAAGCGCATCGTGCCGATCTGGAAGAAAGAACATTTTGAGGACGGAGAGGTTTGGGTGGAAGGCGAATGGGACGAATCCGTCCTGAAAAAGTGATTCGTCCGGCCGCGTGTTGCTTCCTGGCAGCGCTGTGTCTTTGCACGCCCGCGCGGCCTCAAAGCCCCTCCCGGCAGCAAGACGACGCTACGATCAAGGTCAACGTTCGCCTGGTTCGCATGCTGGTGACTGTGAAGGACGCCGCCAGCCAATTGGTCGGCTCTCTCAACAAGAGTGACTTTTCAGTTTATGACAACGGCGTGAAGCAAGACATCGCCGTTTTCGACCGGGAGACCGAACAGCCTTTGTCCGTCGCCATGTTAGTCGATACCAGCGCTTCTACTGGGATCGAACTGCACTACGAACTGGATTCGGTGAGCCGATTTCTCCGGGTATTGTTGGGCGAAGGCAACCCCGACGACACCGTCGCGCTCTATAGCTTCAATTGGGAAGTGCGGCTGCTTACTAGTTACACCAAACGCTTCGCGCGCGTGGACCAGATGCTGAAGCAGCTCAAGTCTCAAGGCGGCACGTCGCTCTATGACGCCATCTTTCTGGCTTCGCATGAGCTTGAATTCCGCAGTGGCCGGCATGTGATGGTGCTGGTGACCGACGGCGGCGACACTACCAGTTCCGTGAACTATCACCAGGCGTTGGAAGCGGCGCAATTGGCCGACACCATTATGTATCCGGTGCTGGTGGTGCCTATCACGAACGATGCAGGCCGCAACGTCGGCGGCGAAAATGCGCTCACTACCCTGGCTGCCGGCACGGGCGGCCGCGTTTTCACTCCCAGCCTGGGCGCGCAGCTGGATCGCGCCTTCGACGACATCCTGCGCGAGCTGCGTACGCAATATCTGATTGGCTTCTACCCCAAGGACGTTCCCGCCGCCAAAGATCGCTTTCATACTTTGAAAGTGACGGTGCAGGGCCGAAATTTGCGAGTCAGCACGCGCAGTGGATATTATGGTGAGGCCAATGAGGGTCGACCGGGATTTGGGCAGTGACGCGGAGGAAGGCTTGAGCAAAGCGAAAACGAAGGCTCCCGAGCAGACCTTCGAGGAAGTGAAATACCTCCGTTATCTGATCGACAAGGCCATCACGGTACGCATCCGTTTGAGCAGCAATGAAGAGGTGGTGGGCGTAATCGAGTTCTACGATTCGAACTTCATCCGCGTCACGCGGCTGGACGCTCCCAATCTGTTTCTGTATAAGCACGACATCAAATATTTGTACGAAGAGCCGGAAGCCTGACCACCACGCCGGCTGTCATCGCCCTACTCAACCAGCAGCTTTATGTCTTCTTACTTGGAGATTAGCGAGGAAATCGCCCGCGAAGCCGGAGCGCTGCTCCACGGCTATTTTGAGCGCCGCATCGGCTTCGAGCTGAAAGGCGAATTCGATCTGGTGACCGAGGCCGACCGCACTTCGGAAAAGCTGGTGATCGAACGTTTGCAGAAGCATTTTCCAACGCACTCCATTGTCGCGGAAGAGAGCGGGGGGCACGCGGGCAAGTCCGCCGAATATTGCTGGTACGTGGATCCTCTGGATGGCACCACGAATTTCGCGCATGGCTTTCCGATGTACAACGTCACTCTGGCGCTGGAAAAGGCCGGAGAAATCGTGGCCGGAGTAATTTTCGATCCGGAGCGCGACGAAATGTTCACTTGCGAGCGCGGGTCGGGAGCGCGATTAAATGGCGAGCCGATTCACGTCTCACGGGTCCAGCACATTGACGACGCGCTGGTCGCGACAGGATTTCCCAGCCGCAAGCGGCATGAAAACGTCAACGTGCATTTTTACTATCAGCTCGCGATGATCACGCATGGCGTGCGCCGCGCGGGCGCAGCCGCATTGGATCTGGCATACGTAGCCAGCGGCCGGCTGGATGCCTTTTGGGAATTCGGCCTGAATCCTTGGGATATGGCCGCCGGTATTTTGTTGGTCACCGAAGCAGGCGGTAAGTGCTCCGACATGTCGGGCGAACCGGCGCGTTTACGAGGCCCGCATTTATTGGCCGACAACGGCACTGTCCATGACGAGATGCTCGAGGTTTTCGCCGAGGTATACCGCCGCGAGTATCGTTACCCCATGCCCGTTATCAAGTAAATTCGGCCAACCGCCGGATCCCTTCGCGGATCGATCGCTCGCCGGTGGACGAGAAGCCTACGATAAATTCACCGCGCGGCGCTGCCGTCAGATAACAAGAGGCCGAGCCCACCAGTTGCACTTTTGCCGCGGCTGCCTTCTCTGCGATCCCTTGGTCATCGAAGCGGACCAAAACGTGCATTCCAGCGGCGTCGCCATAAATTGCCACACGGTCGCCGAAGTGGCGTTGTAACGACTCCACCAACGCATTTCGCCGCTCGCCATAGATTCTCCGCATGCGGCGGACATGCCGCTCCAGATGACCTTCTGAAATAAAATCCGCTAAGGCCGCTTGCTCTGGAACCGGGGTATGCCGGTCGGCCAGCCACTTCGCGCGCCGGAAGCGGGGCACCAGACTGGGAGGCGCAATCACGTATCCAATCCGCAACGACGGAAACATGATCTTTGAAAATGTTCCGATGTAAATAACGGCCACGCCCGCCGCCAGACCCTGCAGCGATGGCAAAGGCGGTCCGCTATAGCGGAATTCGCTGTCGTAATCGTCTTCAATCAGAACCGCATTGTGCTGCCGGGACCATTCGATCAATTCCAGCCGGCGGGCCAGCGACATCGCGACCCCGGTCGGAAATTGATGCGACGGCGTGACATACACTAAGCGAGCCTTTTTGCCGAGATCGCGAATCACGATTCCGTTCTCGTCGATGCGCGCCGGCCGAAGCCGCGCGCCATAACCGGCGAAAATACGATGCGCGCCGTGGTATCCGGGATTCTCGATTGCTACTTCGTCGCCGCGCTCCAGCAACAGGCGTACGCAAAGATCGATGCCTTGCGCCGAGCCGTTTACGATGATCACTTGCTCGGCGGTACATAGCACCGCGCGCGATCGCGAAACGTAAGCGGCAATCTCTTCGCGGAGCGGCCCGTAGCCGGACGACTGATCGGAATAATCGAACAGCTCCGCCGTAGCCGACCGCAGCCGGCGCATCACCAGCTTCCGCCAGATGGAGAGCGGGAATAGCCCCAGATCCGGACGCCATTGCGTCAAACGAATGAAGCCCGCGGGAGACGGCGGATAGGAGAAATCCTCGTTCAAGCCAGCGCCATAACGGGAGAGCCGAATGGCTGGAGCCGCCTCCGTTCGTGGGACATGTTGGTGGTTCGGCCGCAGCAACTCATCGGGAAGCTCGCGGCAGACAAATGTGCCGGACCCGCGCGAGGACTCGAGATAGCCTTCCGCGATCAGTTGATCGTAAGCCTGGGTGACGGTGCTGCGCGAAATTTCGAGCGCCATGCAAAGGTCGCGGGTGGAAGGTACGCGCTCGGCGCCACGGAAGCGGCCCGTCAGAATTCCCTGCCGCCACTGATCGTAGATCTGGCGATGCAGCGGTTCCGAAGATGCCCGGTCGAGCACGAAAGCGGTGCGCATAAGTGGACTGCTCTAGATTATCAAAAGTGGATCTTTCGCCGGTCCAGAATTTCCTCTACATTCAAAGCATGGAAAGTTCCACGCCGTCCTACCCACCCACCGAACGAACCCAGGTGCGCCGACGTTCCACGCGCGGCGTCTACGACAAAGCGCAAGTTCACGCCATCCTGGACGAAGGCTTCGTGTGCCATATCGGGTTCGTAAATCTGATCGATGGCCAGCCCTACGTGCTCCCAACTGCCTATGCGCGTTCGGGAGAACAGATTTACATTCACGGTTCGCCCGCTAGCCGTGTCATGGGCGTGGCCAGCCGGGAACTGGATATGTGCCTCACCGTCACGCTGATCGATGGCCTGGTTCTGGCGCGCTCTTCGTTCCACACGTCCATCAACTATCGTTCGGTTGTTGTGCTCGGCAAAGCCAGGCACGTCACCGATATCGACGAGAAGCGAGAGGCGCTGCGCCTCTTCACCAATCACGTCATTGCGGGGCGCTGGGAACAGACTAAGCAGCCCACCGATCAGGAACTGAAAGCCACCAGTGTCTTGTCGCTGCCGCTCGAGGAAGTCTCGGCAAAAATTCGCACCGGCCCTCCCATCGACGACGAAGAAGACTACGCACTGCCCGTTTGGGGTGGCGTGGTGCCGGTGTTTCAATCCTTCGGCGACCCTGTTCCGGACGATCGCGTACTGGCCGGAATCGCCGCGCCATCGCTTGTTCGCTAATCTCGCAAACAATCCCGGACCGTTTAAGTCGCATATCCTCCTTTCAGCCTGAGATGCAACTCGTTTGCTGTTTTGTTGTCGTAGAGAATCACTGATATTGCTAGTCTTATCCAGTTGGTGCAACTGACTTGCTAAAAACTATCGTATCCCTACTACCCCTTTTGGCATTACCCGCATGGGCCGGCGAAGGTCCTTTCTTTGTGACGTACACCCATCAAATGGAGGAGCCTGACAATCTGGAATTCGCCGCGAAGTCGCTCACCTCAGGCCCTTCGGGAGGCAACCGCTTCTTCGCCGTGGCAGACGAGTTCGAGTATGGAGTCCAAGCTTGGTGGACCACCGAGGTTTACCTGGATGGCCAGGTGACGAACAACGAAAGCGCTATTTTCACCGGATTCCGCTGGGAGAACCGCTTCCGCGTGCTCCCTCGGGAACACTGGATCAATCCGGTGCTTTATCTCGAGTTCGAAGATATCAACGGCGCTGACAAAACGTTGCTCGAAGTGGTGGATCACGACGCTAAAGACGATTTGATCGCCCCGAACGCCCTAGCCCGGCAAGAGAAACAGCGCGAGATTGAAGCCAAGCTCATCCTGAGCAGCTATTTTAAGGGCTGGACTGTCGCCGAAAACTTCATCTCGGAGAAAAACGTCGCGCATGCGCCCTTCGAATTCGGCTATGCAGTGGGAGTGAGCCGGCCGCTGGCGCTCGAAGCCCGTCCGGATCGCTGCAATGCATGCGCTGAGAATTTCCAGCTTGGCGTGGAGATGTACGGCGGCTTGGGCACGCACGACAATTTCGGTCTGCGCGGCACTTCGCACTATGTCGCGCCGGTGATGGCCTGGACGCTCGCCAGCGGCACGATGTTCACCCTGTCGCCAGGCTTCGGGCTAAGCGGGGCGAGCGCCGGATTCCTGCTGCGCCTGGGCGTGTCGTATGAAGTTCCACAGATCGGGCACAAAGTGCGGAATCTGTTCCACTCAGGAGGCGCGCAATGAAATTCATAATGATCTTTGTCATCCTAGCCGACGCATCGTACGCCCGCGAGCCCAACTTGCCGCAGCAGGCTCCGCCTCAATGGTCCATCAAGACAAATCCGCTGGCCGGCAATCCACGCGCGCAGAAGGCGGGCGCGAAATTATACGAACACGAATGCGCCGCCTGTCACGGGGCTGGCGCGGACGGCAGCCGCAGGACGCCCTCTCTCCGCCAAGCCGCAGTAGCTCAAGCGCCGCCGGGCGCGCTCTATTGGATCCTCGAAAACGGCGCTATCTTTCACGGAATGCCGTCCTTCGCTCACCTGCCGGAGCGCGAGCGCTGGCAGATTATCACGTTCCTGCAGAGCCTCAATACGCGCCCGCAACCGCTCCCGCCGACTTCAGATTCTCGACCGCCGAACTGGTGCCGCGCAGCGTGTTCATCATCGATTCTTTCGGGAACGTCTCGAGAAAACCCTTGAGCATCCACCCGAATGCCATCGGAACGTCGCGCGATAACGAGATGGCCTCGCACTGTGCGTACACCCCGCCGTCAGCCGCCACAAAGTGCCAATAGGAGTTCAGCCGCCACAGAAAGCCTGAATCGTCTCCCACCGGTGCTTCGTCCGTGTAAGAACGATCGGGATCTTTCACTTCGGCGATCCGCGTTGAGCGCGAGGTCACGGTCAAGTGTTGCGAGTCGGGCATGCGGTAGCTGACATGAGACGTGGCATTCAGGACCACCGTCAGCAAATGCTCCTCGTAAAGCCGTAGAAATACATCATAGTCGTCGCCCATTCGCGCCAGCTGCTTCGATTCGATTACTTTGGGCCGATAGTAATTCTTATAGTTGCGTAATCCCGGAGCACGTTCTGCACCTGCGCGAGCGTTGCGCCTGGCATAAACATATTGCCGATCCAATCCTGGATCATGCCACCCGGCGCTTTGGTATCGCGGCCAGCGCCGCCAGGTTCGATTCGCAGTTCCCCGCCCCGCAAACTCGAGTCTCGTGGGGAATCCTGATTCATCCTCGTTTCGGCTTTCGCCACATAACGCTCGAACGCAGCCGCCGTTTCCGGATTCAGCTTCGCGGGGATTACTTTAACCGAAGGGTAGCCGAGCTGCGCGGCCAGCAAAAACAGGGGGAGCGAAAACAACTGGCGCGCCCAAATCACACTCCTATTATCGCTCGGTTAGAGGCTTTTGAACTTCAGCGTCACGTCGCCCATCCGGATCACGTCGTTGTCCTTGAGTTCTTCGCGGGCGATGGGATCGGCGCGCTCGTTCAGAAACGTCCCGTTGGTGGAATCCAGATCCGTAATCGTATACTTCTGGTCCTTGTACCTCAAGCTGGCATGTTTTCCGGAAATGGCGTTATCGCGCAGTACAATGTCGGCGTCCGTCGCCGACCCCAGGATGTTGGGCCCTTCGCGAATACGAAAATCTTCACCCTTCTGCTCGCCCGTCAGGGCTACGAACCACCCCACCACCGGCGGCTTTCGCTTATCGGTTAACACCACGCTCCGGCGCGTAGTGGCATGGGTGGCACTCTCGCGCGTCGCAACACTCTCGCGGGGAGTATCCGTTTCCAACCGCGTTTTCACTGTGACAGCCGGGGGCCCCGGTTGATACCCCGTCCGCTGGCAATACGGACAAACCTCCCACGTATCTTCCATCTGATGTCCGTTTGCGCAAAACTTTGCCATCGCGTGCTCTTCTCCTTGGAAGCTGAACTCGGGTCTCTACTGGGACCTTAACGCGCTTTTCGTGGATTATATCGTGCTCCCATTTTGCCGACTGTGTCAAGTGCTCCCTGCGGGGTCACAGAATCCTTTACTTTCAAACACATAAGATGGTACCCTGAAGAACTCATAATGCGAACTGTCGATTTGATCCACCGAAAACGAGATGGTGAAGAATTATCGCCAGAGGAAATTGCCGCTCTCATAGAAGGCTACAACCGGAATGAAATTCCGGATTATCAAATGTCCGCCTTCTTGATGGCCGTCTTCCATTCCGGAATGACGGACCGTGAGGTGAGCGCGGCGACGGAGTGCATGGTTCGCTCCGGCGAAACTGTCGACCTCAGTTCCATCCCCGGCATCAAGGTAGACAAGCATTCTACCGGCGGGGTGGGAGACAAGACCAGCTTAATATCGGCACCGTTGGCGGCAGCCGCGGGCGTCGTTGTCCCGATGATGTCCGGCCGCGGGCTCGGCCATACCGGTGGCACGCTCGATAAGTTGGAGTCCATTCCCGGCTTTCGAACCGATCTGACCATCGAAGAGTTCAAGGCGCAACTGGCGAAGCACGGTTTGGCGTTCATTGGGCAAACTGTCGAGGTCGCGCCGGCCGATGGCAAGTTGTACGCGCTGAGGGACGCCACCGCTACCGTGGAATCCATTCCGCTGATTGCGACGTCCATCATGTCGAAGAAACTGGCCGAAGGCGTGGATGCGTTGGTGCTGGACGTCAAGGTGGGCAACGGCGCGTTCATGAAGAAGCAGGTGGATGCGCGCCGGCTGGCGCAAATGATGGTGGGCATCGGACGCCGCGCCGACAAGCGCGTGCAGGCGCTGATCACCGACATGAACCAGCCCTTGGGCTATGCGGTAGGGAACGCACTGGAAGTGATGGAAGTTTCCCAAACCCTGCAAAACGCTGGTCCCACAGATCTCACCCGCCTGTCGCTCGAACTGGCCGCTCGCATGATTTTCCTCGCCAAAGTTGTTGCCACGCTTGAAGAAGCACGCGAGGTGGCGCAACAAAAACTGCTGGATGGCTCTGGCTATCGCAAGTTCAAAGAAGTGATCGAAGCTCAGGGCGGCAACTCCCAGGTTCTGGATCGCTTCGATCTTCTGCCTAATGCCACCGGCGTGCGCGAGATCTCTTCGCCGCGCGCAGGTTATGTCAGCGCCATCGCCGCCGAAGATATCGGCTTAGCGTCGTCGCGAATCGGCGCTGGCCGCAATACCAAGGAAGACGATATCGATCCAGCGGTAGGCGTCATCCTCGAAGTGAAGGTCGGCCACAAGGTGGAAGCGGGCGCGGTGCTCTGCCGCGTTTACTACACCCGCGACGAACATGTGGATGAAGCATCTGAAGAAATCGAAGACGCTTTCCGCATTTCCGCGCAGCCTCCCGAGGAGCGGGAACTGATCCTTGAAGTCGTAAGCTAGGCCATGCGCTAAACAAAAAATGGAGAAGTTCACCGGCATACTGGGAATCCTCGTGATTCTGCTGGTGTGCGTGCTCTTTTCCACCCACAAGCGCTCCATACGGCCGTCGCTGATTTTATGGGGCGTTGGTTTGCAGCTCACGTTCGCTTTTGTGGTGCTGCGGACGCCCGCCTCGCGCGTCTTTGAAGGTCTCAGCAACAAAGTGAACGCGGTGATCGGTTACTCCCAGGCCGGCAGCAAATTTGTCTTTGGCGATCAGCTCGGCGGCGGCCAGCCCGCCATTTTCGCGTTTCAGGTGCTGCCCATCATCATTTTTATCTGTAGCCTGTTCGCGATTCTGTACTATCTCGGCGTCATGCAAGTGCTGGTCAATGCCATGGCCGTTGTGATGCAGCGCGTTATGGGCGCTAGCGGCGCCGAAGCCACCAACGTGGCCGCCAGCATCTTCATGGGACAGACTGAAGCGCCCATCACCATCCGGCCGTTTCTCGAAGGGCTGACCGAGTCCGAGCTATTTACCATCATGGTGAGCGGCATGGCCCATGTCTCCGGCGCAACCATGGCCGCCTACGTTTTAATGGCGCACGTCGAAATCCGGCATCTGCTGACTGCGGTGATCATGACCGCACCCGCCACTATCATGCTGGCTAAGATCCTGGTGCCCGAGGTGGGCAAGCCGGTGACCGCTGGCAGGGTGAAAGTGGTGGTCGAGAAACCGGGCGTCAACATTATCGACGCAGCGGCACGAGGCGCGGGCGACGGGTTGCATCTGGCGCTGAACATCGCGGCCATGCTGATCGCCTTTCTCGCCCTGATCGCCATGTGCAACGGGGTGCTCGGTTATTTCCACACCTCGCTGGAACAGATTCTCGGCATTCTTTTCTCGCCTGTCGCGTGGCTGCTCGGCGTCAAGTTTCACGACTGCCGCACCATCGGAAACTTGCTCGGCACGCGCCTGGTGCTCAACGAATTCGTCGCGTTTCAGGAGCTCGGCCCGATGAAGCCGAATCTCGATCCGCACTCGTTCACTATTGCCACGTACGCCCTGTGCGGTTTTGCCAACCTGAGCTCCATCGCGATTCAAATCGGCGGAATCGGAGCGCTGGCGCCGGGCCGCAAATCCGATCTGGCGCGGCTGGGCCTGAAAGCTGTAGCCGCCGGGACCATGGCTAACTTCATGTCGGCCTGCATCGCGGGCATGCTTCTGTAGATGCACGAAGCGGTCGCATACATCCGCGGTATTACCGGGCGGGAACCTCGCGTCGCGGTAGTGCTCGGCAGCGGATTGGGCGCATTCGCCGACGACCTGGACAACCCCGTCTCCATCCCTTACTCCGATATTCCCGGCTGGCCCGCATCCACAGCCGTTGGCCACTCGGGAAAACTGGTGTTCGGGAAATTGGGCAAGCTGGATATCGCCGTGCTGGCCGGCCGCGCGCACTTATACGAAGGCTACACACCCGCGCAAGTGACGATGGGAATACGGGTGCTGCATCAGCTGGGAGTTCGTTCGGTGGTTCTCACCAACGCCGCCGGCGGGATCAAACTTTCTTATCGCCAGGGCGGGCTGGTGCTGATTTCCGATCAC